>JBIKMD010000848.1:0-3221 GCA_044359465.1 Myxococcota bacterium | reverse complement strand
AGCGAGATGGGTAAAGCCATGATGGCCACCGGCTTTCCGTACTGGCTGCAGGAGAAGCCAGACGGTGTGCTCTCCTTGTTTGGGGCCGTGGCACGCAAAGCACAATCGGTGCGCCGCTTTGGCAGCGCTGCATTAGATCTGGCGTGGGTCGCCATGGGCCGGCAGGATGGTTTTTTTGAGATGGGCCTCAAAGCCTGGGATATCGCTGCGGGCAGCCTGCTGGTCGAAGAAGCAGGCGGCAAAGCGACGGGTCTAAAAGGCGAGCCGCTCTCGCTCGAACAAGGCCACATCTGCGCCGCCACGGCGCCATTGCATGCGAGTTTGATAGCCATTTCCGCCCAAATCGACACCTGACTGGCAAAAGACGCGCCAAGGCCGGAGGGCCTCCGATAACGCGAAAGGTGGAGGTTCCCATGACACGCGTCGTCATCGCCGTACTTTCTGTGGTCACAGCCGCGGCTTGCTCCAACACGCCCAAGACCACTGCGGAATACCGCCCTCGTTCAGACACCAGCAACGTCGTGGGCACCACAGGCAGTACCGGAAGCACCGGCCCACAACAAACGACGCTTCCGCCGGTAGTCGTAAGCACGCCACCTGCTGATCCAGAGGACGAACGTACCGTCGTCGAAGACCCAGAGGCACCACCACCACCGGCAGGGCGCAGCTTTGGCGGCGGCATTGGCAGCAATTGCGGCGGCGGCGTTGCCTGTCTTGGCGCGGCAACTGAATGTTTGAGCGACGCCTACCCGAGCGGCATGTGCTCCACACCCTGCAGCCGCTTCTGCCCAGACACCACGAGCTCAAAGACCTTTTGTATCAACGACCACTCCGGCGACGGCGGCATCTGCGCCGCTAAATGCACTACCAGCGCAGACTGCCGCGCGGGTTACACCTGCGAGACCCGCTCTCGCTTCAATGAGAACGCCATCAGCAAGAAGGTGTGTGTACCTGCAGCGCAGCCCACGCGTAGCTGCGCCGAAGCATTGATCGCACTGATTCCAAACGGCGCCGAGATTGCGCCCTTCCAAGAAGGCTACAACACCTGCAATTCTACCCGCCCTGGCTGCGAGCTGACTGACGGCGTCCGCATTCCCACGAACCTGCGTGGCGTGTCGTTCATCAGCGAAGCGGGCCCAACGTTGACCATGGACGTGAGCTGCAAGATGGCGCAGGCGCTCGTGCGTTTTGCTGATTTTGCTCGCGCGAACGGCGTCACCCATGTGGGCTACAACAAGGCCTATTTCTGCGAAGGTTCAGCAACCGGCACTAGCGTCAGCCCGCATGGGCTCGGTTTGGCGCTCGACATCACCAGCGTGACCCGCCGCGACGCGAGTGGCGCAGTGAAATCATACGATGCAGCGGATTACACCACCGCCCTCGTGATCGCGGACTTCTGGATGGTGGACTTCTTGAAAGCACTTCAGAAGAACCACGTCTTCTCAAACATCTACACCAAAGAATGTAACGCAGACACGGACCCTGCCGATCTGTTTGCCGATCACTTCCACGTCGACATTTCACAGGTGGATGCACCGATTCGGGATTGGTACACGAGCGGCGGGCACTGGTACCTCGACGAGGAAGAGCTGCGTCTTGTCAGTGGCCCCTCCGGCAACGTCGATACGATCATCCCAGTCTCGCCTGCTGCGTGTAACGTCCAGGCCTCGCAACTCTGCGAAGCGCCCTAAGCACTCGGTAAATGCACTAAAAACCGAGTGGGCGCGCGTGCCGACTCGAGCGTCAGCGAACCACCTGCTTGCTCTGCAATTGCCCGCGCGATGGCCAAGCCGAGCCCCGCGCCCGATCGTGTGCGCTCTTCACCACCACGAGAAAATGGCTCGAACAGATGCGCCGCGACGTCAGCCCCTACGCCGGCCCCTTGGTCCTCGATGGTGATGTCCACCGCATCAGGTGAGCGGCGCGCGCCTACAATAATCTCAGTGCCCTTTGGAGCGTGTTCGACGGCGTTATCCAGCACATTGCGAAACAGGCGAGACACATCCGCGATGCGTCCGCGCACCTGCACGTGTGGAACGTCCACCACAACACGCACTCCGCGATCCTCAGCGTCTCGCAGCACGCCCGTACGCAACGCTTGTTGCATGGCCTCGGCAACGTCGCAGCTGAGCGCCTCATTGGCCGCACTCATGCGCGTGCGCGCCAAGTCGAGCAGATCCTCCGCGAGCGCTTGTAACGCACGCGCGTTCTCGAGCGCTTCCCTTATCGCCACGCGGTAATCATCAGCGGAGCGCTCGCGGCGCAGCGTCAGCTCGAGCTCACCACGCAAGACGGTGAGCGGCGAGCGAAGCTCATGCGCCGCATTCGACACGAAGACTTTCTCAGCATTGAGTGCAAGACGCAGCGAATCGACCATGCGGTTCAAGTCTGCACCAAGCGACGCAACTTCTGTGGATGTATCGAGCTTGTTTGGCTGCACGCGTGCATCGAGCGCGCCATTTGTGATCGCGCGCGCCACTTCTGTGACGTGTTCGATGCTGCGCGTGAGACGACTCGCCACGAGCCCAGCACCGGCAATGCTGAGCACGGCACCCATCGCAAAGAGCAGCGCAAGTAGGTTGCGCAGATCGCGGCTGTCGTCGATCAAGAACGAGCGCGAGGCGGCCAGTAGCAGCTGTCCGTCTTTGACCTCCCACATCACTGCGCGTAGCTGACGCTCACCGTAGTCGAGATTGAAGGGCGCACCGACCTTGTCCGGCAACTCCGCGCGGGTTGGCGCTACGGCGCCAAAGGTAGGCGCCTGCGCAATCACTTCACCGCGTTTGCCATAGAGCGCAGCGTATTTGACGTGGTCGTCGAGCGCATTGAGGCGCAGCTGTTCACCCTCGACGAGCGTCATGACGCCATCGCTGTGCACGATGTTGTCGGCTTCGTGTTGCACGCGGGCAATGAGCTCGCGGTCGAGCTCGCGCGTCTGCCTGACCGTGAAGCTCCAATAGGTGGCAATCGAGATGAGTCCGAGCACCACCAGAGTGGCCGAGCCCGACGCAAGCAAGAATCGCCACCTGAGTCTCATTGACCGCAGAAGTCCCTCATTCGGGCTCGAGCTTGTAGCGGTACCCCTGTGAGCGCACCGTTTCGATGCGATCCCCGAGCGTACCGAGCTTCTCTCGCAAATGTTTGATGTGTACCTCGATCACATTGCTGCCCAGATCTGCCGTGGTTTGCCACACGTTCGCGAGGAGCTCACTTCGCGTCAC
>JBIKMD010000846.1:0-3226 GCA_044359465.1 Myxococcota bacterium | reverse complement strand
CTCACTAACGGGAGAGTGTGTATGAGGATCCTCGGTTTGGCAGTGGTTAGCTTCGCGATGCTTGGCGCTGCTCACGCGGCGGAGCCTCCTGCGGTGACGCAGAAGACGGAAAAGGGTGAGATCAATTGGTCCGCAAAGACCATCACCGTCACCGGCAGCGGCGCGTTCTCCAACTCGGCATCGAACGCCGCGCAGGCGCGCTTGATGGCGACCAAGGCGGCGAAGATCGACGCCCAGCGCAACTTGGTGGAAACACTCAAGGGCGTGCAAGTGACGAGTGGTGCGCCAGCGGCCAGCGTCATGCAAATGAATGAAGTGCGCACCAAGGTCGAAGGTGTGGTGAAGAACTTCGAACAAGTGAGCATCAAGTACTTCGACGACGGCGGTGTGGACGTGGTCGTTCGCATGACCATCGATGGCGGCATTGCTGACGCCTTGCTCCCAGATGCAGGCAGCAAGGCGGCGAAGACTGGCCCAAGCCCAGACGGTACGACGTCGCTGATCATCGACGCCACCGGGCTTGGTCTCACGCCAGCGCTCGCGCCGCGCGTGTTCGATGAGAGTGGAAAAGAAATTTATTCCGCGGCTTTCGTGCAAAAAGACAAGCTGCGCGAAAACGGTGCCGTGGCCTATGCACGCGATCTGAACGCGGCCAAGGCAGACAAACGCGCGGGCCAAAAGCCGCTCGTGGTCAAAGCGACGAAGCTCGCGCAAGGCAGCAAGAACGATCTCGTCATTGGTGGCAAAGATGCCGCCGCGTTTGCGAGCGCCGGTTACCTCGGCGAAGGCAAGCTCATCATCGTGGTCGAGTAAGGAATACACAATGAAAGTACTAACTCTTTCGAGCTTGCTCTTTTGTAGCGCCGCGCTTGCGGCCGATGCCAACTACGTCACTGTCGATGCCACAGGTGAAGCTGCCATCCTGAGCAATGATGTCGTGCAAGCGCGCGACAAAGCGTTGCAGGAAGCGCTGCGTAACGCCGTTGAAAAAGCGGTGGGTACGATTGTCACTTCTAGCAGTGCCACGCGCGACTTTGAGCTTGTTGAAGATCGCGTGCTGACCAATTCGCGCGGTTACATCAAGAAGTACGACATCACCGACAAAAAAGAAGCCGATGGTGTCGTCTCGTTGACCGTGAAAGCGGAGGTCGGCAAAGACGAGCTCTCCAAAGACGTCAACGCCGCGCTGCAGCTCATCTCGCAGAAGGGGAAACCCAAGATTCTCATCATGGTGGCGGAGCAGAACGTCGGCCAAGCGACATCACAAGCATGGTGGACCACGCAGGGCTTCACCACCAGCCTAGACGTCGTAGAGAATAGCTTCATTGATCAGTGGCAGCCCGCGGGCTTCAGCTTCGTCGATCCGCAAGCCCTCAAAGGAAAAATCAAAGTCACCAAGGCCATGCAATCGGCCGCACTGGAAGACAAAGACGTCAAAGAGTTCGGCGGTAAGGCCGGCGCCCAGGTCGTCATCTTCGGTAAAGCAGTCGCGCAAGAAGTGGGCAGCAAAGTATTTGGCACCAACATGGTGAGCTGCCGCGCAACCATGAGCGTGCGCGCCATTCGCACTGACACAGGCGACATCCTCGCCACCTCGACGATGGACGGCGGCTCGATGGCCGTAGACGCAACCTCCGCGGGCTCGAACGCGCTCAAAGAGACGACCAAGAAGATGGCCGAAGATCTGCGCGTGAAGATCATGAAGAAATGGCTCGAGGAGACCAACGGTGGTCAGGCCATCAAGCTCGTGGTCAACAACGTGCAGAAGACGGCGTTCTTGAAAGCGATCAAGACGATGCTTCAAGACAATGTGCGTGGCGTCAGCTCGGTTCGTGACCGCGGCTTCAAGAACAAGGTGGCGGAGTTCGAGCTCGACATGAAGGGTTCGGCACAAGATTTGGCCATCGAGCTCGAGGCGAAGGCCTTCACTGGCTTTAAAGTCGAAGTCGATGAAGTGACCGCAAACGCCCTCGAAATCACGTTGAAGTAGGGGAACTATGAGCATGTTGCGACTGACGTGTGTGGGGTTGTGTCTGCTGGCCGCGTTACCCGCGTTTGCCGAAAAGAAGGCTGCGGGCAAGGTCACCTTTGCACAAGGCTCGGTGTTCCGCGCCGAAAAAGAAGAAGGCCCGTACCGCCGTGTGAGCGAAGGCTCCGAGGTGTACGAAGGGGACTATCTCAAGACGGAAGCCGAATCGCGCGCGGAAGCGAGACTCGAGGACCGCTCGGTGATTCGCGTGGGCGCAGACTCCCGCGTGAAGATAGAGAAGGCGCAGTTCAATAAGAAGGACGAGACCAAGCAAGTCCAAGTGCGTTTGGTGGTGGGGCGCTTTTGGGCCAAGGTCACCAAGCTCTTTGGTGAGTCCAAATTCGAAGTCGAATCACCGAACGCGGTGGCAGGTGTGCGCGGCACGGCTTTTGGTGTGGACCAAGGCGCTGACAAGCAGACAACCGTGCGCGTGTTCAACGGCAAGGTGCTCGTCTCGAATCGGCCCACCTACATGACCAAGGACCCGAAGAAGCCGGGAGACAAGAAAGAGCGAAAGGAAGTGAAAGGGCCAGGCGAAATCGACAAGAAGCAATGGGAAGAGCTCATTACGCAGGCGCTGCAAGCAGTGCGAGTGGCTTCCGATGGCAAGATGAGTCAGGAACAGTTTGCGGTCGAAGACGCTGCCAAAGACGAATGGGTAGCGTGGAACCGTGCCCGCGACGGCAAAGAGCCCGAGTAGCCTTCTTCTCGTACGTCCTCCTTCATCCTCTCGCCTTTCACGACATGCGTCGTGACAGAAATCTCTGAATTTTGGGTAGCAAGTTGGTTCTACCGCTCTAGACTTCTCCCAGCGGTATGGGTCTCGATAGAACGTCGTCTCTTCGTCAAACACTTCGCACCTCAACATCTGAAGGCATGCTTGCCGAGGTTTTCACGGCGTGCACAGGCGGCGCTGTACTGACGGGTTCCGCGCTCCACTATGGCGCGAGCCCCATGTCCGTTGGCGCCATCGTTCTGGCTCCGCAACTCGCACAAATCGTGAACCTTCCGGCGGCATGGTGCACTGCTACTTTTGGTCCGCGCCGTGTTGCGCTCGTTGCGCTCACGCTGTCGCGCCAAGTGATTTGGCCACTTGTGTTTCTGCCCTTTCTCTCGATCTCTACCGACGCGAAGTTGTCGGTGCTTGGCGCGGTCTGCGCGTTGTCTGCAGTGCTTGGCATCCTTGGGAACAACGCA
>JBIKMD010000844.1:0-3228 GCA_044359465.1 Myxococcota bacterium | reverse complement strand
CGACCGCTTGTTGCGTCTAGCTGGAGCCGATCAAGGCATTCATTCGCAGCAAGAGCTGTCAGACCTTTTCACCTTACTCAATCAGCTCGATCGCGACGCCAACCCGCGCCAACTAGAGCTGACGCTTGGCACCAAAGAGACCAGCGCGGGCCGCGCGCTGACACTGTTAGAAGCCGTGTTGGTGCAGCGCGAACGCAATTTTTCGCCAGACGATCTCAGTCGTGCGTTGCTCGCAGGCGAGGGTGATGGTGATTCGGTGGGGTTGCTCGTGCCCGCGCGTGAACAATTGGGCCAAAAGGACTGTTTGGTCACGGCCAAAGCCATGATCCACTCGTTCATCCCCGTTGGCATGACGCGCCGCGGTCCACGGCTCGACGAGCTGCTCACGACCTCGGTCGACGCGCACTACATGGCCAAAGACGAAAATCGTGATGGTCAGATCTCTGGTTACCGTACAGATTTCGACGCTGGCCGACGCTACTTGGACGCGCGCCCTGCCATTGTTGGCGTGTCTCATTCGGATCGTGACTACAACAACGACCTGTTCACCGATCACTTCGTCGTGATTACGGGGCGAAGCATCGATGAGGCGGGGCGGGTGTTCTACACCTTCAACGACCCCGCCGACGGCTCGAGCACTGGTCGCTTCTATGTGGACGACGTCAGCGGCATGCTGTTCAAGCTCGCGCGCACTGACATTCCTGCAGGCTACACCACGGCGCGCGCCTATCAGGTCACGCAGATTCGGACCTATAGTGATCTCCCATTTGCTGATGCCGTAGGACGAGCGCCAACGCCAAGCTCGTGATTTTTTTGCGCGTCCGTTCTGGACTTCGCCTGGGTTTGTCCCTAACAACGCCCCTGTGCGGGAGTAGCTCAGTTGGTAGAGCGTCAGCTTCCCAAGCTGAATGTCGCGGGTTCGAATCCCGTCTCCCGCTCCACTAGATCATGCCGCGTGTTCACGGCGTTTGATGCGAGACTTCTTTCGGAAGTCGTCTGAAACGTTGAGCAGTTTCCATGTCCGGACCCACCGTTGTGCTTCTTTCAATTCGGAAGAACCAGAAGAGCCCGAGAGATATAGTAGATCTCGTTTGGTGCGGCGCGCACGCGCTCCCGCCTGCGCGCGCAGTGCCGCCCGGCAACACGCTCCAGGCATTCGTCTTGCGGTTTTCAGACATGGTTTTTGGGCTAGTTTGATTTGCTGCCTGCAAACGCACGCTGCGGGCGTCGCTACGTTGCCGGCGCGACACCGCACGCGCAGGCTCCGCGCTAATCGGGAGATACGCGACAATTCGTGCGGGTTGGGGCGAGCTCGACGTTGGACCGAAGCTCTAGCGAGAAGAGACTTTTTTCTTGGAAGCGATCCGTATCGGAAAAACCAAGCGCCTTTCCGATAGTAGCAAGGCGACTTCGCGCACGGAGCGCTTGCGGCGTTTCCATCATCGATTCGACGCTGCCGGCTGCGGGATGATCCCACTGATTGCGGTATCGTCGTACTTTGAGCCCTTGTAGCACTCTACAATTTGCAGCTTGAGCCAGGTGATCTTTTTGCTGCCACCAAGCCCAATGCGCTGCTCCTTCATCTCGTCGCTGAAGTTCGCTTCTGTTTCCGAGCCGTCAGAGAAGATCAATTTCGCACGTTTGACACGGTTGTTTTGTGTCCACGTCGATTTCGACTTGGCGAAACCAGGCGTCACATGCACTGCTTCGATCGTCGTTGCTCGTCGCAGATCGATTCTCACCCATTCACCGATCGGTGAGCCCTTCTTGCCTTCTACCCATGCTGTGCTGTCGTCGCGATCGCCTACGTTGCTCGCGCCGTAAGTCCCCGGCGAGGCCGACTTCAACTCAGAGCTGGCATTGGCCGAAGCCATCCAACAACTTGCGGTTTCGTAAGCCCAGCCGTCATCGCTAGCGCACAACCAAAAGACATCTCGTGTCGTGCGGCAATCTTGGCTGCCGTTTTCCTTCTCTTCCTCACAAGTGCTGCTTTCTTCGATGCCAAAGAAGTCAGTGCCGAGACCCAGGGGACTCATCGTGTCCACCAGTGCGACGCTGCTGAGGGACTTCGGATAGCCGGAGCCTGAGTCCGTTTCGAGCTGACGGTCGATGAGCGAAGTGAGCTCTTCGTCAACTTGCCAAGCCGAGATTGAAGCGAAGCTGCTCTCGCCATCGCTGTAGGAGCCGGCCTTTACATAGATCAAATGCGCGTCTTTCTTTGTTGCGAGTGACTGGACCAGCAGTTGGTAAGGCCCGGTCGCTGCTGAAATCGGTGGGATGTCCGCTTTGGCTTTGACGCTCCACGCGTTCTTGCTTTTTGCGAGCAGAAACAACTTCGCCTTCGGCACCGCATCGGGACGCGTGACGTTCTCAGGGAGTGTTGCCACGCCAATGAGTCTATTCTTTCCAACCGTGAGTTGTGTGCAGTCCACAATCCGCTCACCCCTAAGAACCCCCTGCGTTTTTCCTGCTTTTGCGTCGATCGCCGCTAGCATGGTCTGCTCGCATGGGGCGTTCGGCTTCGGAGGCGCCATTTCAGCAAATACGATCGACGGGACAAGCACTCCAGTCAGTGCGAAAAGGGTTCTCATTCCGATCTCCTCCGTCACGGGAAACAAAAGAGTTTGGCAGGCCCTGCACCATGATGCAAGAATCGACGCCGCGTGTATCTGAGGCCCAGACTCACTCTGCGTAGCGGTAGACCAGCCTCGGGGCTGAAACCTATCCAACCGCCAAAACTGCGCTGTGTTCGTTGAGGGCGGCGATCATGCGATCATAGTGAGAGAACGTGTAGTCCGGCGCATTCGGATTCTTCTGCTTCGCCAGCATGCGCTCTTCTTCCATTTCGCGTTTGCGCTCGGCAAGAAACGCGCGTGATAGATCCGCCGGAAACGCGGCGAGTTTTGGTACGGGCGCATTGTGAATCACCTGCAACATCGCGTGTCGGTCAAAGAGACCAAAAAAGAGCTGCGCCACGTCACGTTTTTGCGCGTCGCCTACATCCGGTCGCGAGAACAGCGCCGTGCATGCATCGTTGTACGCTTCCCAGAGTGTCAGCGGTTCGCCGTCGGTTTCGACGCCGCCGTTGGCGAGCATGCGCTTCACGATTTCAATCGCGCTGGCCGCAGGAAGGCGCTGATCGGCGATGACCTTCGTCAGCGTTTGGTCAGTGCCTTGGCGCCAATAAATATCGGACGCAGTCACTTCGGCCAGCTCGGTCAGGGCGCC
>JBIKMD010000845.1:0-3228 GCA_044359465.1 Myxococcota bacterium | reverse complement strand
AGCGACACCTGATCCGCAGAAGCAATCCGGTGTCCCGATAGATCGCGCCCATCGTCACTCGTCACTTGCAGGAACAAATCAACGGTCTTGCGCCGCTCTAGCTTGCCCCAAAAGCGCACGCGCGCGTTGATCTCTGGATGCTTCGCAATGGCCACCGCGAGCGCCTTGGCGATCAGATGCGTCACGGTGGGTTTGGCGTCGCCACTGAAGGTCCGCAGGTAGTGCAGCGCGGCGGTCATTTCGATCTCGGCATTGCCGTAAATCTGCGAATCGTTGGGCGAGACCCACATGGCAGCGGCCATGCGGCGAAACGCAGTCTGTTTCTCGAGCTTGACGAAGTTGGACGCCATGACGTGTTGTTTAGCTCAGATTGGAGATGGGCACAGGTTTGCTGACGCCTCAGAGTCGTCAGCATCAGGCAATGCGCAAGGGCGACAGCCGAAGAAACGACAGAAGCGCTGCCTTAAGTGGACGCGCTGGGCGGCATCGCATAGGACACAAGTGTGCTCTTCGATTGCCAAGCTTGCGGCGCGTGCTGCTGCAACACCAAAAAAAACATTCGACTTCAGCACCGAGAATACATCGAGGTGATGCCGTCGGATCCGCTGTTCAGACGGACACCATTGCTCGACAAGCTAACGGTGCTTCAGGACAATGGCACACGCCACATGCTGCTCACGGGCGAAGAACAACGCTGCGCGGCGCTCGAAGGCGCGCTCGGTGAGGGCGTCAAGTGCACGATCTACCACTTTAGGCCTGAAGGCTGCCGGCAAGTCACACCGGGTGACGAAGAATGTCTACGCGCGCGAAAGAGTCATCCGCAGGTGATGCGGATGAGCAGCGAAGCAGCTGCATCACCCTTGGTTACGACGAATCAGCCTGAGCCAGAGCAAGACGAGTAGCGCAGGAAGAAATGCCGGCGATGCGCTGGAACACCCCCGACTGGTCTCAGGCTTGGCTAACGTCGCCTGGTTTTCTTCTTTTAGCTTGCCTGGCTTCACGGTGGTCACAGGCGTGACTTCGTCTTCCGTTCCCGATGCGCCGGTCGTTCCAGTGGCGCCGGTGGATCCGCCTACGCCAGGCTGCTCCAAATCATCTGCGTAACTTCCGCAGGCAATGCCCGCAGGCGACAGTCGTTCGTGCATTGCAAGGACAAACGCGCCCGCACCGAACCCTGCCATGGGCACACTACCCGCGTACGCGGCCGTGTTTGCATCGTAGAGCTCGGCGATCAGATCTTTGTTTTGTCGCGATTGCTGCACAACCCAAGACAAAATGCGGGTCTTGGTTTGGGCATCTTGCGCGCGCATGGACGCTTCGAGTGCCGCCACTAGGCGCAAGTTGATGAACACCCATTCTTGTTTGTCGTAGTCGCCGCCGTCGTCATTGCGAAACAAGCCCCGGTTGTTTGGCAGCGACAAGTTGGCGAGCAACGCGTCAACGGTGGCGTGAGCAATAGGGCTGTTCGGATCGAGCACACGCAAAGCGAAAGCGTCCAGCACTGCTGCGTCGTAGTAGCTGCCAGACAGTTCTTCTATGCTCGAGGCGATGACCGAACTTCCAGTCACCAATTCCTCCCGTAGCGCCTTACGCAACTGACGGGCAGCATTGCGATAAGTTGCACCATTGCCACCGAGCTCGTCTGCAAGATCACCTGCCGCGCACAGCCCACTAATCGCCGTGATCTGCGTGTAGGCAAACTGGCGTTCTTTGCCGTTCCAGTGTGTTTCCCAGATCGAAGAGTCAGCACGGATCAAGCCATTTGAAGGATCGACCAGACCCACTAAGACGTCAGCGATCTTGCTCTGGATGAGCGGCCAGTAACTCTGCGCGAGCGTTTCATCACCTGAGAGCGCCGTGTAGCGCCCAAGGCTCCAGAGGAACAAACCAAAACCATCGAACTCAATGTTCGGACCATCTGCGTTGCTGTCGCTCTCCTCACGACCATCGCCGAAGTACCGACAGACTGAGATTTGGTAAGGCGCGCCTACGTACGTTTGATAGTCGCCAACTTGCGCCAGCAACTGGAACTCGAGCGCCGCCCTGGCTTGCTCGAATTGGCCAGCCTCAGCGAGCGCCACGGTGGAATACGCCATGTCGCGCACCCAAGTGATGTTCCACTGGTTGTATTCAGTCGCGGTCGACGCAGCGGGGCTAGCAAGAATCTGCCCGTATCCCGAGCCGGCTTCTTCTACTTGCGCCATTTTCAATACTGCAAGCGACTGTTTGTAGAGCGCGGCCTCATCCAAGGACAAACCAGCCGGCGACGTGCTCGCCCATGCGGCAATCTCGCGCGTGAGCAGTGCGTCCGGCGTACTGAGCCCAGCCTTCCACGCACTCACTCGGCTCCAAGCCTCCGCTGAGACATTGGCGTGATCGTAAGACACCACGACGCCCGCCCAAGCTTTGGCCCCCGCCACCAGGGTTCCGAGCTCCCACTGGAAGCCGGACGCGAGGTCATTCGCGTTGTAACCAGTGGTGGAGCCTGCGTCTGCAATAAGATTCGAAAACGGCTGCGCGAGCAGCGAATACGGATTGGTTGGATATGAGGGATCCGTGCTGCCCCCGCCAGAGGTCCTGCGTGTGACGGGACCTAGCGGGTGCGCCACCGACGCAGCGGCAGACGCGTTGAACGGCCCAAACTCTTCGAAACCATTCTCACTTAAGTTATATTGAATGTACTCACCGGTCCCGCTGGGTTCGGGCCGCTGTGCACCCATGCGTTGGTTGAGCAACGAGTACAATGATACGCCGGTGAGTGAGGTCCCGCTGGTGTTGTCGATCTCCGCCAGCAGCACGAAGCCTGAGCCAGCAAGCGCCCGTGGCGCAAATCCGTACGTGGTCACGGTCACACCGGCGAGTTGCTGCGTGACTTTGATGATGGCGGTGCCAGGCACATAGGCCGCTGATTGGACCGCAAGATCTGGTAACCAGGCTGAGCTCGCCGTCGCCGATTTGCTAAACGCCACGCCGAAATAGCCATCAACAAGCAGGTCGCGCGTCGCAACATCCTGACTTTCGAATTTGTAAGGATGCTGTAGAAAGCGGTCAAAGCGCTTTTGGGGCACGCTCCAGGCCAGCGTGCCTCTGCCATTGGAGGAGACGAGCGCTTGAATGGTCTCCGCCGCCAGCGCATGGGAAGCGAACAAAAGTGACAACGCGAAAGCGGGAAACGAAACTTTCACGGGCCGCGAACTCGCACATGCCGACAAATATTACAAAACAATT
>JBIKMD010000843.1:0-3234 GCA_044359465.1 Myxococcota bacterium | reverse complement strand
AGATCAAATCGTCGTGGGCGAGACCAAACTCGTCGTACTCATGGGCGGCGCGCCCAAAGTGGCCGGAGCGCCCGTCGCTCAAGCTGCACCAGCAGCGCAGCAACCCGTGATGCAAGCACAAGCAGGCGCCCAAGCAGCAAAACCCGCCGCGTCTGCGCAGCAGCCGGCCATGCAGCAACAACAACGGCCCGCAGGGCAACCTGCGCCGCAAGCCGCGCAAGGCACCGCGCCGGTCTTCACGCCGCAAACCACCACTTTCCAACCAGCACCGTTTCAGCCCGCGAATCCAGCGGGCAAGATGCCCAACTTCGACCCACGCTCGATCGGCTTCTCACAGCCGATTGAACGCATCTCGTCGAGCGCCATGGACCGGGCTGCCTTTGATGACGGCGGCGTGGGTCTCGAGCCAGAAAAGCCAGTGTCAGTCGATAACCGCGCGCTCGAATTGCGGATGTACTGGGGCGACATCATCCTCGATATCTCGCATCTCGAGATGCCCAAACACGCCAAACAAATCACCATTGGTGAGACGCGCAACACGGACATCTTCATCTCGTCTGAAGGTCTGCCGCGCGAAGAGTTTCCGCTCATTCGGCATGTCGACAACCAATACGTCCTCACCTTCTTCAACGACCTAGAAGGTGAAGTGCAAGTTGGCGGCGAGCTCAAACCGCTCAAAGATCTGCGTGCCAGCTCGCGTGTGAGCAAAGACGACGAGATGGAGGGGTGTTACCGCCTCAACATGGACGTTGGCACCAAAGCCATCGTTCACTGGGGCGGATTGACGCTCGCCATGCGCTTCGTGCCGCCACCGCAAAAGCTAACCGGCACCGGCATGAACCTCGACTTCCAGTTCGTCAACATCATGGTGATCGTGTTCTTCCTCATGGTGGGATCGATCTTCTCACTGTCGCTCTACCCGTACGAAGCCGAGGCGTTGAACGAAGAGCTCATGAAGAGCGACAACAAGTTTGCCCAGTTCATCTTGGAACCGCCCAAGCCCGTTGAGCAAACCAAAGCCGCGCAAGAATTCATCAAGAAGATGGAAGACCAAGCGGCGGGCCCTGCCAAAGCCAAAGCCGATGAAGGGAAGTTCGGCAAAGACAAAGCGCCAGTCGCTGACACGCACTCGGCACAAAAAGCAGTGAAGCCGGACGACAAAGAAGTGCTCAAGAACGCAGGTATCTTCAAAGCCCTCGGTAGCGGCGGTTTTGCACAGGTCATCGGCTCGAACAGCGGTCTTGGCGGCGACGTCACCAATGCACTCGGCAATTTGACCGGTAAACAGGCGGGTGATTCCGGCGGACTTGGGGGCCTCGGTCTCAAAGGCACAGGGCCTGGCGGCGGCGGTATCGGCGATTCCATAGGCCTGTCCAAAGGCGTGAATACGTCGGGTCGCATCGGCGGCGCGGCAAACTACGGCTCGGACCAAGGCAAGCTCGGCGCGAAACGCGAAACAGACATCAGCCTGGCCGACGCACCACCCGTGGTTCAAGGTTCGCTCGATCCCGCGTTGATCAAGAAGGTCATTCAAGAAAACAGAAACGCGATTCGTTATTGCTACGAACGCGAGCTGCAAGTGAAAAAAGACCTCGCAGGTATCATCAAAACGCAGTTCATCATTGGACCGGGCGGAAACGTCACGATGTCTGTCGTGAAAGAGACCACGATGAAGAACAGCAACGTCGAAAGCTGCATTGCGTCCAAGATTCGCGGCTTGCTGTTTCCAAAGCCCAAGGGCGGCGGTATCGTGATCGTCAACTACCCGTTCGTGTTCAAGTCGGCTTCTGGCGGTTAAGCGGTTCGTAACGGAGACCATCCACACGTGAGCTCATTCATATTTGCCGTCGCGCTAGCGCTCGTTTCGGCCGACCAACCTGCGAGCGCGCCAAGCGAAGCATCAGACGTCGCCAGCGGGCTGCAATCAGAAGGTGTACAGAAAGCCAAATTCAACGAGATTGAACGTGGTTTTTCGATTCGCTTGCCAATTGGCATGCTCGCCTATCTGACGCCCGTGCGCGCGAGCAACGCGTCGCCTGCGTTCGATAAACGTTACCTACCGGGCCTGCTGATTGGCGCCGAGCTTTCGTACGACATCTTGCCGATTCTGGACGTAGGCGTGTTCTTCTATTTTGCGAACTCGCAGGGCGTGGATGCAGGCGTGGTACGTGACCTCAACACCATTCTTGGCGGCGTCGTTGTGCACGTGTCGTTCGTCCATACTGAACGCGTTTATTTTGGCGCCAAAGCCGGCGTTGGTTACGGCATGCAAGACACTACCATCGACAGCCTGCAGCACGGCGTAGGTGTGATTGCAGGGCTCACGCTCGAGTACTTCACGCGCATTCGCCACTTCTCGATTGCCATCGATGTTGGCGCCATGTTGTGGACCGCGCCGATTTCAGTGGCGCTCACCGCCATTCCTGCCGTTCGCTATACGTTCTAATGTTCGAGCCAAAGCTCGTCGAAGCGATTGGGGCCGAACCGCTCCAGCTCATTGCAGTCGAAGATCTCTACAAAGGCCAACTCGCGCTATTTGCGGACCGCGCAGTGTGGGTGGAAGAACGTCTCGGCGTCTACGCAGTACGCGGCGTGTACCCATTCTCAGCAGCGAGCAACGTGGAGTTGCGCGATGGCTTTCTAGGCAAGGAGCTCTCGCTCACCATCGAAGGCAAAACGGTCTGTTTTCGTAGGCTGCTCGCCGACGATGCGCAAACCCTGTGCGCACGGTTTGGAGGCACCACGCAGGCGCCGCTGGCGGCTCCAGCGCAAGAAGAAACGATGCCGCCGCCGAGCCATCCGCAGCAGCGTGAACCCAAGGCGCAAAAGAAACAAAACCAAACGAGGCCGCCCAAACAAGCACGCTCGCCAGACACGCGCTCACTGAAAGAACGACTGAGGACGCTCGTCAAACCTGCGCTTCTCGTAGCGGCGGTCTCGCTTCTCAGCCGATTCCTGCCGCATAGCCTGAGCGCTCCCGCCTATTGGCTCGCCTTCTCCACCTTCGGTGCGTGGGGCAAACCAAAGCGCTACCCGCTCTATTTTCGCTACGGCGTCGGCGCTGCCGCCATCTCTGCAGCATTCCAGTTCGCGCAGAGTATCAACGCCTGGCAGCACCCGGGTCTTGGACTATTGTTATGCTACTGCGTCATCACCTTAGGCGCCTTTGCTGCCCTACCCGGCTCGTTCGATAAACCTAAAGTCGCGGGCCTTGGCGCCGCCCTTGGCTGCATC
>JBIKMD010000039.1:0-11299 GCA_044359465.1 Myxococcota bacterium | reverse complement strand
ACCCGTGCTCGACGATCCCACACAGCGCATCAACGCGCGTAACCTGGGGTCGGCCGTTGCGCTCGCGCTGCACGTACAAGATCAGATCACCTTTCGCCGCTTGCGCATCGTTCCCGGCCTACGCGTCGAGTACATCAACACCTTTTTTGACGATCGTGAAGCGGGCACACGCGCAAACGCCAACATGCTCGCCGTGCTCCCGGGTATTGGCGCGTTCTACGGCATTACCCAGAACATTGGTGTGCTCGCAGGCGTGCACCGCGGCTTCAGCCCACGCAGCCCGGGACAAAGCGGCACCGTCGCACCGGAGTACAGCATCAGCTACGAGGCCGGCGCACGCGCGCAGTGGCGAACGTTTTTTGCCGAAGCCATTGCGTTCGTCAGCGACTACCAAAACCTCACGGGCGAATGCACGTTCTCCTCTGGCTGCAGCGACGCGCAGGTGGGTCAGCAGTTCAATGGCGGCGCTGTACTCGTTTACGGCGCCGAAGCCATGGCCCGCTACTCGCACATGTTCAACGTCGGCGTGGAGCTACGCGCGCAAGCGAGCTACACGCTCACGCTCAGCCAATTCCAGACAGATTTCCAATCCGACAATCCTCTTTGGGGCGACGTCGTCAGGGGCGACGCCCTACCCTACGTTCCCGAGCACCAAGCGAGCGGCACTTTGGGCGTTGGGATGAAACGATGGGGCGTAGATGTCACCATCCGCGTAGTCTCCGACATGCGAGACGTCGCCAGCCAGGGTCGCATTGCCCAGAACGCGCTTATCCCCGCGTATGCAGTGGCCGATCTGGCCGCGTTTTTCGTACTGCCCGGCGAGGTAAGGCTCTTTACAACGCTAGAGAATATGACGAACGCGACCTATATGGTGTCGCGCCGCCCCTTTGGCGCTCGCCCTGGAAAACCCATCACGTTCATGGCGGGCATCAGCTACGCGCTTTGACTGAGTTCGAGCTCGTGCTCGTGTGTTCGTCTCATGTGACAACAGTTGGCCCGGTCCATGCGTATCTCCAACGAGCGTAAACAGGACGCGTCACAGCAGCTGAACAAACCACAGGCTTCGCGTGATCTTCGTCCTCGCATCAGAGAGGTTCGATCATGACTTCGAAGCATTCAAAAGAAGCCTGGTACCGCCTCCCCGAGGTGCTCAATGAGGCCCAAACGCTTGCGCCAGCAGAAGCCGTGAAGGTCCTGGCGAAGGCGCTTCATCACGGCGAAGCAGACCGATTACTTCTCTGCGAGAAGGAGATCGCCGTCGTCAAGGCACTGTGCCGCCTCCCCGGAAGAATCGGAATGACCGCTCTTTCTGCATTCGTTCCTTTCCACGGCAAGCAGGTCAAGTTGTTCCTCACTACGGTGATCGACGCATGGGGGGACGATGCAGCAACAATCGTGTTCGGCGCGCTGAACCATGGTGTCAGCATGTATGTCGACAAATCATTCGACGAAACCTCGAATTCCACAAAAGCCAAAATTGCAGCAGAGATCGTGCGCACCGCGCTCCACCGACTGTCGCCCGCCACCCTGGAAGCGAACCTCACGCAGCTAGTCCCGAACATCGCCGCATCGCCCAGCCGCCTCGTTCGGCAAACGCTCGCCAAAGAGCTCGCCCGCTTGGGGCCGCGCGCCGCTGACCTGGTGGCGCCTTGGCTCGAGAGTGACTCAAAGCACCTTCGCTTCACAGCGAATGCAGCCATCAAGCTTGCGTCGACTCAGCCTGCGCGACCGACGCTCGTCTCTGCGGAGGAGATTGGCTGTTACGCGATCGACGAGTTCGCGCAGGCGATAGGCAAACGCGCACTTGCCAAGCTGCCGACCCTCAAACGCAAAGCCCGAGGAGAAATCGAAAAACTGGGCTTGTTTGTGCAAGACGAGCACTTTCGCGTGGTGAGTCTGGTCCTCTTGAGCGACGATGCAGAAATCAACTGCGCTATCGGTCACCCAAAGACTTCGATCCCCCGCGATATCGACGTGGATTGCGACAAACTGCTGCGCAAGTTCTTCAAAGCACACGGCGTCGACTTCAACGCTGACGATGCAACTGCGCCAACATGGACGCAACCTGATCGTCTCATGCCGCTCTTGTTCACCCGTGAATTGTTATCGGAACTTCAGACCACTGTGGCGCCAGCCATGTCGTTGTCGGGTTTCAAGGTGGCAAACGATTTGGGAACCTTCGTCGCCGACCATGACGACGATGACGCGATGGACCTTGGGTTCTTCGACAAAGCCATCGCCGAGCAGCTCACCTACTTCTCTGACCGCGCCTTATTGGCCTCATTCGCTGCGCTTTGCTTCCGGCATCCTGAGAAGCAGCAGTGGCTCATCGGGTTGTCGTAGCGCGTGCGTTTTACGCCCGCCTGTCCTTATATAAGTATGTTTGGCGTAAACCCAATCTCGGCCTAAATTGTTGATGATTTGACGTTCACGCGACAAATTTGGGTCTCCTAAGACCCAATGTTAAGGCGGTAGGCAGACATCCCACCTGAGGAAGTACATGGCGCGCGGTAAATCAGCGGGCGGAAGTGGGGGCGACGAGCTCGTTCCACGCACCGATCCGAAAAAAAGCGATGACGAAACGCTCATCGCACTGATTGAGGCGAACGGTACCGCGACGGCTGCGGCCAAAGCAGCGCCCGCGCCGGCACCGAAAGAGCAAGCGAAGACCGACGAGCCTGAATCGCTCGGCTTCGCGCTGCGTCTGGAATCGGGAAAAGCGCTACTCGAGCTGCGCGACAAACCGCTTGGCGGAGGCGTCACACTCGGCCGCTTAGAGATGGAAATTCCGAAGGTGAAGTTTCCCTTCGACGTCTCTGGCGGCGCCGAACGCTTTCGCTCGCAGCGCTGCGTGCTGCGCTCGCTCGTGTTGCACCTGGAGCACGATTCCCTCACGGCTCAGCTCGAACGACCGAGTGTCAAAGAAGCCGGGTTCTTCGACGTGGAGGCAGCACCAGAAAATGGCGCGCTAACGGTCACCGGCCATTTCAAACAAGGCACGGGGTCCATTCCTTTCAGCTTCTCCATGGCGCCCGTGATCATGGCGCCCCGCGAGCTCGGCCTGCTGCCATTCGACGAACGCGTTTACGGCGAATGCAAGCTACCCGCCGCGCGTATTCCTTGGTTGCTCCTTCAAGCGCTCGGCGGTTTGCCGCTCAAGACCGATCAACCGGTTTTCGACGTGGTCGCTATGAGCGTGCGCGAGTTGTTGCCGCGCTATGGCTGGAAAATCCCAGACACCAGCGACATTGGCTTGATTCAGGCCGAGATCTCCAAGACCGGCTGGGTCATTGCGTGCGGTAGAGGTCTGCTTGCCGACGCCAAGACAGAGAGCCGCATTGCGTTCGCTGTTGAAGCGCGCGCGCCTTTCGAAGCGATCGAGGCCTTGCTCTATAAGGGCGAGGACGAAAAAGCGTTCAAACGCTACCGCAAACACATTGAAGAAGAAGTGCCGCACCGCTTCGCCGTACGCCGCTATTTGCAGCTCGCCGCGGCAGAGGAGCAGCGCCACGAAGAGGGTCGGAGTGTTGCTGAAGAAGCGCTGCTCAACGACGAAGAGAACATAGACGCCCTGCTCTTCCTTGCCCACTACGCTCTGAGCGAGGGCGACGAAAAAGGTGCTGCGCAGCGCTATTCACAAGCGGCAACGGCACTGTGGGCACAAAAGAGCGACCGAGCAGCCGCACTCTGTGATGTGCGTGCCGCCGAAGTGTCGCGCAGCTTCGACACGGAAGGCGCTCGTAAAGCGCTTGCGCGCACGCTCAAGAAGCGCAAATCGGACCGCCGCGCGCTCGCCGGATCCTTTGCGCTTGAACGCGATAGCGAGAACTACAAAGCAGCAACCTCGCAAGGCGAGCGTTTGCTGCGAGCCCTGCCCGACGAAGAGCGGTTCTCTGTGCATCTCGAGCTCGGCGAAATGCTGCTCGATCATGATCTCAAAAAGGCCAAGCTGCACGCCGAGCGCGCGCTGCGGGCCCGCATGGATGACCCGAACGCCATTCGTTTGGTGGCGAGGGTGTTTGCCAAGTCAGGCGACGTGCCACGCGCCGTGCGCTACCTCTCGCGCCTGAGCGAGCGGTTCATCGCAGTTGGCGACATGACGGTGGCGACCGCGATCGAGCTCGAGATCGCCGAACAACTAGAGCGCACCGAGAACGAACCGGGTTTCGACCCTCGCACCTTGCTTGCGCGTTACCAGCGCGTACTCACTTTGGATCCGGCCCGCCGCCCGGCGATCTTGCGCACAGCGCAGCTGGCGTATGCGCTCGGCGAGCTTCCTACGGCCAAGCGTTGGTACGAAGAGCTGGCTGTGGATTCGGATCCGCTCCTGCGAGCGGAGGCCTCCTTCCGCCTGGGCGAGATTGCCTTCAGCGAGAAGCGCGACGATGACGCCGAGACCGCGTTCGAAGCGGCGCTGCAAGGCCCATTTGGTCAACAAGCGTACGCGGCGCTGCGCAAGATCTACGAAACCCGCGGCGACGTGCAGGCCATGTTCCTGCTCGAACGTCAGCTTGGCGCCAACACTGACGACCTAGCAAGCCGCCTAGAGCACCATCTACGAGCCGCAAACCTGGCAGCGCAGCAACGCATGCCGGACGCCGAAATCGATCACCTGGAAGCTGCGCTCACGTTGGTACCAAGCGACGCGGTGCTGAAGCGCCGTTTGCTCGAAGCAATCCGGAATAGTGCGGGGCCGGAGCAGGTCGAGGTGCTCCTCGCAAAATGGGCCCCGAAAGAGCACGAGCCCACAACGCGTGCCGAGTGGTTCCTAGAGCTCGCGAACCTGCGCGAAAACCGCGGCGATTTGCAAAGCGCCAAAGCTGCGCTCGACCAAGCCATCAAAGCCGACCCGATGTCGACCGAGGCGAACGAAGCCCTCTACGTCCTTTGCCAAAAGTTGGACGAGCCGTATGGTGCGTTCGCAGCCCTTGGAAATTTAGCGCGCTACCGGCACGCTTCAGACGAGGCCAAGGCCGAAATTCGCATTACCCAAGCGGAGCTGCTCGCCGGCCCCTTGGCGCGCCGCGACGAAGCCCGCGCGTATTTGCTACGTGCGCTGATCGACGTGCCGCACCATGTGCGTGGTCTCAAGCTGCTTGGAGCGCTGGCCGAAGAGCAAAACGACAACGCCATGGCGGAGGACGCATGGAGGCGCTTCCTCGAGACCGGCGCTGAAGATGGCCGGGCGCACGCACTCGAAAGCTTGGGCCGACTCGCACGAGCCCGCGGCGACACCCAAGAACAGTTCAACTATCTCTTCGAGCTCTGGCAGCTCACGAGCGACGACAAAACCTTCGACGAGCTGCGCGCTGTGCTCAAAGAGCGCGGTGATTTCCAGCGTTTGGTGTTGTTGCTCCAAGACGCCGTAGAGAGTACCACGGGCGAGAAATCCAACGAGTACCGCTGGCAAACCGCGCTTTTGCTACGCGATTCGGTCGGCGATTGGACCTCGGCACGTGAAGCCATGATGCCGCTGACCGACTTACCCGGTTCGCACGGCGATTTGGCGCGCCACGCGCTCGTGGAGTTGGCAGAAAACGAGGGCCGCGCCGACCTGCTTGCTGAAGCGCTGGAGAAGCGGCTCAATTTTGCGCTCGACGACGAAGAAGTCGAGCTCAAGTTGCGCATCGCGCGTGCTTACAGGGAAGCGCAGAACTTCGAAGCAGCGCAGGTCGCCTACGCGTGGCTACTGAACCACGACCCGAAGCAAGACGAAGCACTCGCATTTTTGGCCGAGCGCGCCGAGACCACGGGCAATGCAGAGCTAGCGTTTACGCATCAGCTCGCGCGTTTTGCGGCTGGGATTGAAGATGCGCTCCCTGCCCTTGCCCGCATCGCTGACACGGTTCCAAGCAACGTGCTCATCGCCAACATCGACAAGCTCAACAAGGTGCCAGCACGCTTTGCGCTCGACGTTGCTGGGCGCCTCGACGCTGAAGGCTACAGCAATGAAGCGGTGAGCGCCCTTGAACGCGCGCTCACACGCTCCGAAGCGCGTGATGAGCGTTTCGAGCTGATTCATGCGCTCGCGCGTATCGATGAAGGAAGTCTACGCAACCCAGAGCGCGCGATAGAGACGCTGCGCAAAGAGCTAGACCGCTCACCCGATCACACGGCCGTCCGCGACGCCATGGAAGCGATGATCGAGCGATCGGGCTCGCCGCGTCAGCGTGCCGAGCTGGTGCTCGACCGAGCCATCGCTTCGGGCGCCGTGACGCAAACGTGGACCGCCTTTGAAGCCTTGGTCGAGGCTGCGCCGGACCACGAACGTCTTGGCAGTCTGTTCGCAGATGTAGCACTACACCCCGCCCTACGCGCACGTGTCATTGAGTTCTTGCTGCGTGAAGACGCGCCTCGCATCGTCGGCGACAAGGTCCGGTCCGATGTATTGCTTTCTATACATGATTCAGAACCGCTACCGACACCGGCGCTCGAGCTGCTCGCCCGTGACCTCCGTCAGCGCAATGAGGGCAAGATCGCACAGCGGCTCTTTGCAGAGCTGAGCCAGCGCGAGCCGCAAAATGACGCGCGTTTTTCCGAGTGGCAAGCTGGCGCACAAACAGAAGACGAACGCCGCGAAACAGATTTGCAGCGCCTGCAGAACCGCCGCCAGTGGCTGAGCGAACGCGGAGACCACCGCGCGCTCGCCGAGCTGCTATTGCAAGCGATCGCCGCTTCGCTGGTTGGCCAAGAGACGTTGGTGGAAGTGCGGGATCTTCTCGAACGCGCAGCCGATCTAGAGGGCGCCCTCAAAGTCGCCGGCACGATTACCCGCGCATTCCCAAACGAGCTAGCGCATTGGATTCGTCGCGCCGAGCTTGCACTCGCCGCACACCACGCTGACGCGGTCCTAGCGACGCTCGAAGATCTTCGCAGTTCCGGCGATGGGCTGGATGCGGAGCTCGCCATGTTGGAGAAGCGTTTTGCTCACGCGCTACTTGAGCAAGACTACGCGGCAGAAGCGCGCCAATTGCTCGAGGTCGTGGTCAAGCGTGATCCGCGTGACGAGCAGAGCTACGAAGCGCTGGCGCGAACGCTCGCGCAAGAGCCCGCTGCACTCCTGCCGTACGCACGCGCTCGTATTGACGTCAGCAGTGATGAAATTGCCTCTACCCGTGCGTATCTTGCGCTCGCGGTGCGCGCGCCTGACGATGGCGCGGCGCTTGGCGCACTCGCACTGCTTTCAGAGTCGGAGGCGCTTGACGCAGACGATGTCGAAACCGCCTTCCTCATCGTGGCGCGTCAGCCGGGTCGGCTCAGCGAAGTGTGGGATTGGTCAGAACAACTCATCGCGGGTTTCGATCACGCCGGCAAACGCAGAATCGCCGAGCTCTGCCATCAAATTGGCGATGAAGCGGCGGATGAGATCCGCGCCGCGCTGATCGGCTCTATTCCGGTGGTGGATCAGAGCGAGCCAGAGACCTTGTACTTGGCGCGGCGTCTAGACCGAACGAACCACGCAGACATGGCGCTCGTCTTGCTCAAACAAGCGCCGTTCGAGCGCGTGCTGCAATCGAGCGAGCTCTCGGCCCTGTGGCTGGACGTCGCCACCACGACACACGACGTTCAAAGCCGTCTCGAGTTGCTAGCGGCTCGCGCCAAAGCAGAAAACGCGTCGCTCACCGCGCGCGTGGACTACGCGCAAGCACTCATCGACGCCCATGAACAGGCAGCCGCTTTCACCGCCCTTGAAGCGCTCGTTCAAGACGAGCTGCTCGATACGGACGAACGCAGTGAAGCGCTGCGCAAGACCCACAGGCATCTGCTCTATGTGAACGCGCAGGCCAGCTTGCAAAATGACCCAGCGAAGGCACTCGCGCTGGCGAACAGATTGCTTGCCGATGCACCCGGTTCGGAAGAGGCCTGGTTGCTCTCGGTCGACGCAGCGCGGCTGTCCAAAGACGACGCACGTCTCATTGAGTTGCTGCGCGGTCGGCCGCTTTCTGCCGATCTCTTCGCAGAGCTCGGTAATGCCTACTATCGCGCAGCCAGACCTCTGGAGGCCGCCAACGCCTTACTCGATGCCAACGCGCTCGTGCAGAAACAAGCCTGGGTAGACCGGGCACTCACGTTGCTGGAAGTGGCTGGTGACGAAGAACGTCTCGCGAGCGAGCTCGTTCGCCATGCGCAAGGCCATCCCAATCAAACGCTCATGCTGGAAAAAGCCCTCGGGCTCTATCAGCAGATTGGTGACCTGCCCCGCGCCGCCGAGCTGAGCGCGCGACTCTTCGAAGCGAACCCCAACGACGACGCCGCCTTCGAACGGCAGCGCGCGCTGCTGGCCCAAACCGAGGACGCCCAAGGACTCGCGCGCATCCTCGAAAAACGCATGGCGCTGAGCGAAGGCGATGCACGCAGAGCGCTCGCCATCCAAGTGGCCCGGCTCTACATCGAGAAGCTGTTTGCACACGACGAGGCAGAGCAAATCCTTGCGCGAGAGCTGAACGACGAGCGCGCCACCCAGCTCGAGCTCTACGAGATTTTACGCAGCACGGGCGACAACGTACGCGCGAGCGCCATTGCCAAGAAGTTGTTCGAACAATCGCCTGCGAACGACGACGATTACGCGCGGCATCGCAGGCACGTAGAAGAGAGCGGCAGTACCATCGATCTCTTCGAGCTGCTCGAAGCACGTCTCGTAGCGTTGCCACAAGCCGCGCGTGAAGCTGTTGCCATCGAAGCCGCCACTTTCGCCATCGACCGTTTGCACGATGCCGATGCGGCCGAACACAGCCTCAAGCTCGCATTCTCAGACGAGAAAGAGCTGACGCTGCGAGCGCTCTCGCTCTACGATCAGTTCGGCGATGAAACGCGTGCCGCCCAATGTGTGAAACGCGCTTTCGGGCTCGATCCGAGCGACACTGCGCTCTACGCGCGCTATCGCGCTGGCGTCGAGAAAAAGGGTGACCTCGCAGCACTCGTTTCGCTGCTCGAAGCCCGCGCCGAAACGCAGGAAGCGCCCACGCGCTCACAGTTGGCCATTGAAGCGGCGCGTCTGGCACTCGACAAGCTCAAGGATGTGCCCCGTGCCGGCGCACTGCTGGATACTTTCTTCGGAGAGGTGCCAGAAGATCTAGGCGCGTTGCAGCTCCGCATCGCGCTGCACCTTCGGCAAGGCAAAGATCTGGAAGCAATGGGCCTGCTCAAGGGCCTTGCCGCAACGATTTCGCAACCCAACGAAAAAGCGTCTGTCTTACTGCAAGCCGCGGGCATCGCTGAGCGCATCGGGGCAAAAAAAGACGCAGCCGCGCTCTGGGCCAATGCGTTTCTTCTCGTGCCCACGCCTGAAGAGGCGCAAAGACGCGCGCAGCACTTGGCCGAGCTCGAGCCAGAACAACGCGCGACCGTACAAGAAGCGCTACGCCCCTTCTTGCAGAATGCGGAACGCACCGAGGTCGAGCTCGCGCTGGCCGACTATTACGAGAGTCAGGGTTCGCTCGCCGACGCGCTAGACAGAACCAAAGCAGCCCTAGCGCGCGACCCAGAATCCCCAACGCTGCGCGAGCGTGTGGCCGCACTCTACGAGAAGCAAGGCAACACAAGCGCCGTGCTACAGATGCTCTCAGAGCAGCACGCAACGAGCCTCGACCGCTCCGAGCGCCACCAGTTGGCGATGAAAATCGCTGCCCGCGCGGAACACGAGGTCAAAGACCTAGAGCAAGCGGAGCATTTCTATCGGCAAGCGGCCAAGGACGATCCCAGCGCAACAGAGCCGCTGATCGAGCTGATTCGTTTGTATGGTGCACGCAACGCGAGCAACGAGCGCGCAGACACCATGGAAACGCTGATCCAGCTGCTTCCATCCTCGCGCGCACGAGGCGAAGCCTGCATCAAACTCGGAGAGCTGCGCGCGGAACGCGGTGAGGCAGACAAGGCTGCACTGTCCTTCTTGCACGGCTTCGCCGAAGCGGTTTCGACGCCTGCTGCACGTCGTAACGTCAAGCTCGCAACCAAACGCGGCCTGTATGTCGACGAAGCGATTCGTTCGCTCTCCCACGTGGCAGACGCTTGTGAGGTCGAACAAGAACGTATTGATGCACTGCGCGACGCCGCCGAGATCGTTGCGGACAGTAAGAACGACTACAAAACTGCCGCCACCTTGTTCCAACAGGCTCTCTCGCTCGGCAAAGCCACACGCGATGACCGGCTGCGCCTCGTGGAATGGCGTGAACGCGGCGGTGACGTGCGTGGCGCGCTCGAAGAATTGTTTCAACTCATTGATGCCGAAGAGAGCAAAGACAGCAAGAACCTGCTCATCAAACGCGCGCAGGCGCTCGTTGAACGCTCCGGCGACGACAAAGCACGTCTGTATTTGTCGCGGCGGCTCATGGATAGCGGCCGCTTGGGTGAGAACGATCGCCTCGCCTACATCGGCTCACTGCTCGACGCAGGCGAGATCGAAGAAGCGCGTGTGCTCCTGGCACAGCTCTACGTTCCGGGCATCTCCGAGAACGAACGCAATCGCATCGAGCAGGTCTTCGTCACGCGCAACCAGGTAGACCTAGTGGTGCAGCTGGTGCTCGGCCGCGCCCTACCCGAGGCGCGCGGTCTAGCGATGTGCGAAGCAGCCACGATTCTCGAAAACGCGGATCAAGCAGACCGCGCTTACGCACTCTACACTGAAGCACTCAACGCTCGGGTCGAGCTGGACGAGAAAGTCCTCACGCACATTGCCGCGCTCGCGGAACGGCGCAACGACGACCCATTGCTGAGTGCGGTGTATTTGCGCATTGCCGAAAGCACCGCAGACGCTACCACACGGGCCAATGCCTACTTTGCCATGGCCAAGCTGTGGCTCGATAAACAAGACGCGCCACGCGCAGACGATTGTTTGGAAGCGTGCCTGAAGCTCGATCCCAACCACAAAGACGCCCGTCGCATGCGCGCGAGACTCCTAGTGCAAGCCGGCAAAGCACAGGAAGCCCAGCAGTACTTGGACGATGCGGCTGATCTGAGCGGTGAAGATCCAGCCTGGATCATCGCTGCGGCAAAAGGCGCAGGAGACGTCAGCAGAGCACGCGCCATGTTGCAACCCTTGGTGGAATCGAACGACGAGGCCTTCTGGGCGCTGTTTGATTTGGAATCGGGGGCAAACAACGACGCCGTAGTTGTTCGCATGTTGCTCGACAGACTCGAAGGCGGCGGCAGCATCGACTCGCTCGACCGCTTGCGCCTAGGTGCTAGCCACGCACGCAACGCCAATATCTCGGCAGCTGAAGAGAAGCTTCTTGGTGCGCTCCATTCGGACGGCGTCACCGATCCCAAAGTCTACGCCCGCCTTGCCGAGCTCACCCTCGCG
>JBIKMD010000842.1:0-3238 GCA_044359465.1 Myxococcota bacterium | reverse complement strand
GAGGGGCCGCTGCATTTTCTGAGCGTAGACGCGCTCGGTGCGCTGGGCCCCTACGATGCGCCCTATGACCAAGTGCTCCCATTGCTGGACAAGGCCGGTACGACCGGCCGCGTGCCGTGGCGCATCGAGCAGCTCCAAAAACTGGTGCACGAAGACTGGCGCAAAGTGCCGGCGGTGTTTGGCAGCTACCAGCGCGGCGCTACCGCGGAAGAGCCACAAAAATCCGTGTTTCGCGCGCTCTACCGGATGGGCGTGCTCGCCCACTATGCCGGTGACATTGCAGTGCCGCATCACGCAGCAAAAGACAGCAATAGCTTTGGTGTGGGCCAAGGCGGGCTTCATTTTTACTATGAGGGGGACTGCCCTTCCGTGTTCGAACCAGCGCTCGCCGTGTCCGTGCTCGCGCTCGCAAGAAAGCAGCGCGCGACGTGGGTCAAACAGTTCGCACCAGAAGGCGCAACGCCAGTGACGATAGCGCTCAATGTTTTGCGCAGCAGCCTTGCGGCGTTACCGGCGCTCGAAGCGGCCGACAAAACGAACATCCTCACGCCGTCGAAAGACCAAGGTTTTGCCAAACGCAAACCGCCTGCCGAAGGCTGCCGCGCGCTGCGAAAGAGCGTTGAGGAGCGCCTCGCGCTTGGCGCAGTGATCACGGCAGAGCTCTGGCAACGCGCGGTGCCTTACGACATCGATTGGAAGCGCGTGCGTACGCTTCAGTTCAACGACCTCTACGATTCGGAGCAGTTCATTGCATTCCCCTGAGAAGCGAGGCGCGCTGACGTTGCTCAGCGGTATTGGTCTCGTAGTGGCAGATATGGCGGGCGTGGGCGTGCTGACCACCACGGGCTTCATGGTTCGCGAACAAACCCCGACGCGTATCTTGCTCGCTTGGCTGGTCGGCGGCCTGGTGGCGCTGTGCGGTGCGACGGCCTACGGCGCCATCTCACGCGTCATTGCGCGGTCTGGCGGCGAGTATCGCTATCTGTCGGACCTACTGCACCCGGCGGCCGGTTATCTCGCCGGATGGGTCTCGTTTTTGGTGGGCTTCTCCGCGCCCGTTGCCATGGCCGCATTTGCTGCTGGCGCATTTGCCGAAACGGTCGTCCCAGCGCTCGACCCGCGGCTCACTGGCGCGCTGCTCGTCATCCTCATCGCGGTATTACAAGCTGTGGGTGCACGCGCATCGGTGCGCACGCAGAACATCCTCGTGATCGTGAAGCTCACGTTACTCGTAGGCTTCGTCGTGCTCGGCCTCGTCGCGGGGTCGAACGGTTTACAAGCGTGGCCTCACGCAGAAGCGGTACCCGGTGACGTGGCGAACAAAGCGCTGCTTGTTTCACTCGTTTACATTGCGTTTTCTTACAGTGGCTGGAACGCGGCCATTTACGCATCAGAGGAGTTCGCAAACCCCGTACGCGATGTGCCTCGGGCCATGCGTTATGGCACCCTGCTCGTCGCGGGTCTGTACTTGCTCGTCAACTATGTCTTCGTTTGCAATTTGGATCCGCAGCGCATGATGCAGTGGAGCTTGGGTGACACGCAGCGGGTCACACTCGCGCACCTCGTTGCGAGCGATTGGCTCGGCCAAGGGGGCGCCGCACTCATGTCTGCGGTTGTTGTGTTGGTGTTGTCTTCCAGCATCAGCGCCATGACGCTCACGGGGCCGCGGGTCTATGCGGCCATGGCCACGGACGGCTTGCTGCCGCGTGCGTACATCGCCAAAGAGGGCAAACCACCGCGCATTGCATTGCTCACACAAACACTGATCGTGCTCGCGCTCATCGTGTCGCAAAGCTTTGAATCACTGATGAAAAACGTGGGTGCGATTCTGACTTTCTCGACCATGCTCACAGCGATCGCGGTGTTTGTGGTGAAGGCGCGCAGCAAAGAAGCGGGTCCCTCTGCGATCGCGCTCGTTGCCGCAGGAATCTATGGGCTCAGCTCGGCGGGGGTTCTGTACTTTACGCTCTCGAGCTCACTCACCACGGTGTGGTGGTTCCTCGGTATCAGCGTGATTGTCTGCGCCGCGTACTTCGTCCAAGCGCGCTCGCCAAATGTGATCTCGCGCTAGGTCTTAAAACCAAACCCATCGAGCTTCGCCGGATCACCCAACATCTCGAACGCCGCGCCGTGCGGCGAAACGAGCTGCCGCGCTTTCCCATCGATGGTCACTGTCATCTCGCAGCGTGCAATCTTGGTATTGAGACAGCGTTTCACGCCGCCTGGTGGATTCCGATACGGAAGCACGGCAAAGTTGTCTCTGTCGCCAGAAAACACCGCACGCACCTGAATGCCATCACCTTCAGCATCTATCTGCCAGCGCCAATCACGGTAGGTGCCCTTCGTCTTCCACAAGTGGCGCGGCTCGTTCAGTCGGTGCTCTTTGCCATCGATGCGGAGCACGAGCGGTGAAAGCCGTGGCATCCACAAGCCCGCCACTTTGATCTTGGCCGTCGCACACTCGAGAAACACATCGTTAGCGCCTTGAAAGCCTGCGACCTGCCCCCAAGCGTAGAGGTCGGTGTGTTTGCTGCCCCAATTGTGATTTTGGCTGCCAAGCCAACCATCAATCCGTTCTTCGCGTTCGCCAAAACGCAACACTCCCTCGTATTTGGCAAGCGGTGTTCCTACAAGCACCTTGGCCTTGGGCAACTTGCGCTCATAAAATGCTTCAGGGAACAGGAGCAGCGGCGGGGCCTCGCCTTTGAAGGTCAGGTCCCAGCTCATCCCCGGCATCTCGCCCAGTAGATGATGTTCAGAGATTTGTGCATTGCCGATCGTCGCTTGCAGCTGCTCTTTTGAGAAAGAGCACTGCGCTACTGGAAGCGCCTGATAGAAGCTGAACACTTCCTTTTTTTCACTGTCGAACCAGATGGCCCAAAGCTCACCTTCGGCCGCTTCCGGCGCGTTTTTGGGGCTAAAAATGGTGTACCGTATCCAAAACGCACGCGGCTTCGTGGGATGGTTCGCGCGCTGAAAGTAGCTCTCGTAAAAGCCCGCCGTCGACGCCCGATCATACCGCGAGCCATTCCAAAACTGTCGTGTCTGCAAGCGCGCAACCCTCGAAAAGTGTTTTGACTAAATAGTCACTTTATTGCAACCTTCAGGTATGCGTCCATACCACGACCCGACTGTGCTGACAGAGGACGAGCTGCGCACGGTGCGATCGATCGTCACGCGTTTCGGCGTTCCCTCTGCTTGGACCGAGACTGAAACCTTCAAAGACAACATGGTGCGC
>JBIKMD010000841.1:0-3245 GCA_044359465.1 Myxococcota bacterium | reverse complement strand
CGCATCGTGGTGAGGGTGACGCCTTTGCAATCTGCGAACGGCGACGTCAGCGGCGCTACGTCTTCGCAGCGCGCATCAACGCAAGTGGACTACGTCTCTATTACGACGCACTATACCCAGTGAGTGAATGAATGTTCGCCGAGCGGAGGGCCTTAGGGGCTCATGATCGCGCCGTCGGGAACCTTCTCGGCGCGGCGGAGATCGACTGACACGAGCTTGCTGATGCCCGGCTCTTCCATGGTGATGCCGTACAGTCGGTCTGCGCATTCCATGGTCTTCTTGCTATGCGTGATGCAGATGAACTGAGACACCGCGCTGATCTCGCGAACGAGCTCGTTGAAGCGCGCCACGTTCGACTCGTCGAGCGGCGCGTCAACCTCGTCGAGCACGCAGAACGGGCTCGGCTTGATCAAGAAGATGGAGAAGACCAGCGACACAGCGGTGAGTGCCTTCTCGCCACCAGACATGAGGTGCACGTTTTGTAGCTTCTTACCTGGCGGCTGCGAGATGATGTCGATGCCACTTTCGAGAATATCGTCGGTGCCTTCCATCATCAGTTCGAGACGCGCTTCACCTCCGCGGAACAAACGTGGGAACACCTTTTGGAACATCGCGTTCGTCGCGTTGAAGGCTTCTTGGAAACGATCGCGCGACGTGCGGTTGATCTTGAGAATGGCACTGCGCAGCTGCGTAAGCGCGGTTTCCAAATCTTCTTTTTGCGTCACGAGGAAAGTGTGGCGCTCGCTGACGGTTTTATACTCATCGATCGCCGTGAGATTGATGTCCCCCATGCGCGCGATTTGTGACTTGAGATGCGACACTTCTTCTGACGCGTCTTCGGGTAGTCCGCTGCGCATGTGGAAGTCAGTGAGCTGGTGTTCGATGTCGAGCTGATAGGTCTCGTCGATGCTGCGCTTGAGATGATCGATCTGCATCAGCGCTTCTTTGGCCTTCAGATCCCAAGCGCTCTTTTGGTCCCGCAGACCACCCGCTTCTTTTGCGAGCACCTTCACGCGCTCTTCGAGCGTGCGCACTTCGCTGCTGAGGCGCTCGTGTTGGATGCGCCCCTCTTGCAACGTGGCTTTACCCTCTTCCAGCAAGTCGAGCAGCGTGACGCGCTCGTCTTTGCCTTTGGCGATCTTCTCTGCCAGCGTCTCAGCTTGGCCCTTGCCATTTTCCACGGTGTTCTTGGCGCGGGCGATGCGGTCCGTCGTCTCATGCAGCGCTTGGCGCAAACGCTCGAGCGTACGCGTGACGTTTTTGGCTTTTTCGTCACGCTGCGCAAACGACACTTTGAGCTGCGTGAGCTCCTCTTGCGCGTAGGCCTCTTCGTCTCGCAACGTAGAATCGCGATCCGTCATGGCACTCAGCTCGCGCTCTTTCTCTGCATGCGCGGTCTGCGCTTTGAGCATGCGCTCGTTGCACTGCGCGCTGCTCGCTTCCAGCTCCTGCATGGTCCGCGTGAGCGAAGCGATGTCACCATCCACTTGGCCTTGGCGGTGTTGCAAACGCTGCACTTCGCCTTGGAGTGTCGAGACGTCTTTGTCCGTCTTGGCTTTGCGGATTTCGCTGTCTTTGAGCTCTTCGCCAGTGGCTTTGAGCATTTCTTCAGCGCTGCTCAGCGAGAGCTGCGCGGCTGCGCGCTCGGACTCGGCGAGGAGGACTTCATTTTCGAGCTGACGCACTTGCTCTTCGAGCTCTTTGATCTCGCGTTTTTGCGCGAGCAAGCCTTCAGAGACACCTTTGGTCTTGCCGCCCGTGACAGCCGTAAACGCATCGACCACTTCGCCCTGTGAGGTCACGAAGAGGTGCCCTTCCGGCGCTTGTTTGGCGCGTTCAAGCGCTTGCTCTAGCGAGTCAGCGAGGAAGACATTGGCGAGGAGGTAACGCGCGACGCGCTCGAAACCTGGTTTGACGGAGACGAGGTCGAGCAAGCCGCCGCGCTCGCTCGGACGATCGCGGAGATCGTTTGGAATGAAAGTGACGCGGCCGTCTGCTTCGCTGCGCAGCCACGACAGTGTGTCAACGCCGGCTTGCTGACTTTGCACGATGACGTCTTGCAGGCGCGAACCAAGGACGGCCTCTAGGGCCCCTTCGTGTTCGCTGCGCGCGGAGATCACATCAGCGACGAGGCCGAGGATGCCATGCTGCGCAGGATCGCGCCCAGTCATGACGGCCTGCACGCCGGCGCCATAACCTTCGTATTTCTTTTCGATTTCCTGCAGCGAGGTCAGACGGCTCTTGCGCTCACCTGCTTGCTCTTTGAGTGCGAGCACCTTGGCCGCGGCCGAATGGCTTGCTTGTTTGCCGCGAGCGACCTGCTCTTCGAGCGCGCCAAGGCGGTGCCTTAGGTCTTCGACCATGTACACCAGGCGTTCGGCGTCGTTCTTTGACGCGTTCGCGCGCACAGAGGCTTCGTTTAGCTGCGTTTCAACGTCACGCTTTTCGTTTTCGTGGCGCTCGATGCGCGCCGTCAGCTCGATGCGACGATGGTCATTGTTCTGCACCGTAGCGCGCTCGTTGGTGAGCGTCGTCAGTGCGTCGATCATCTCACGTTGCAAGAGCTCTGCGCGCTGCTCGAGTGAGCGGCGTTGTTGCACCAGCTCCTTCATGCGCGTCTCTTTCATCTCGAGCTCGTACATGACGGTTTCGGATTCACCGCCGAGCGCGCTCGCATGCTCTTCGAGCACTTTGATTTCGGCTGCTACCGTCTCTTCTTGACGCGCTAGCGACTCGGCCTCTGCGGCCGCTTGGTTACCGCGGTCATGGAGGCTTTCGCGTTCTTTGGTGAAGAACTCGAGGTCGCGCTCGAGCAAACGGAGCCGCGAGTCGAGGCTGTGAACTTGCTCACTGTAGCGGGCATTGTTCGCTTCTGTCTCACTCAGCTTCAGACGGCTTGTTTCGAGCGTAGTCTCGGCGGTGGTGAGCTCGGTGCCCACGTCGCCCTCACCGCTCATCAAACGTTCGCCCTCACCGAGCGCGTAAACCAAGCTAGAGCGCAGCTCGAGGAAACGCATGCTCGCGTACCACAGCTCCAAATCCCGCAGTTGATCCTTCAGCTCTTTGTAGCGTTCGGCTTTTTTGGCTTGGCGCTCGAGCGAGCCGAGCTGACGACCGAGCTCAGTCACGATGTCGTTCACGCGCAGAAGATTCTGCTCCGTCGCTTCCATGCGGCGCTGGGCCGTCTTCTTGCGGGCTTTGTACTTGGTAATGCCAGCGACTTCTTCAATGAGGAAGCGGCGCTC
>JBIKMD010000840.1:0-3246 GCA_044359465.1 Myxococcota bacterium | reverse complement strand
GCAAAAGACCGACTCGAAGCAGCGCTTTGCGCGCGAAGCCATGGCGGTCGCCAAGCTGAGCCACCCGAACATCATGGAGATCTACGATTACTCGGGCGAAACCGCCGAGCAGGCGTTCATCGTCATGGAGTTCATCCGCGGCGAAACGTTGTCGTCCTTCACGTCGCGCGTGAACATTCAGCTTCCAGAGATTGGGCTTTTGCTCATTCGCGCGCTCGCCTTGGCGCTCGCGCATGCGCACGATCAAGGCATCATCCACCGCGATCTCAAACCCGAAAATGTGATGATCCGTCGGGATGGGCAGCTCAAGCTGATGGACTTTGGCATTGCCCAGATGATCGACGCGGACACGCTCACCACCACGGGTGCCCTCCTCGGCTCCCCAGCGCACATGTCGCCCGAGCTCATCGAGGGCGAAGTGTGCGACATTCGCGCAGACATTTTTTCGGTGGGCACGATTCTCTATTGGCTCATCACGCGCCGCCTACCGTTCTCTGCGCCTACCGCTCCAGCCTTGTTCAAGCGCATTGTCGAAGGGCAGTTCGACGACCCGCGCATGCATAACCCACTCGTCACGCAGGGCATGCTGCGCATTCTGCAAAAGCTCATGAAAAAACGGCGCGAGGAGCGGTACCAAAATGCGCGCGAGTTCATCAAAGACATCGATCTGGAGCTACGCAATTCCGGCGTAGATAGCGCCGAGACTGCGCTCAGCGACTTCATGAAAGGTCCGCAAGCCTACGAGCAAGCGCTACAAAAGAGCATCTCGGAACGGCTGCGAAAGACCGGTGACGAAGCTTACAAAAAGCACGATCTGCCAGGCGCACTCGCAGCGTACGATCGTTTGCTCAATCTAGATCCGAACGACGCATTGCTCCGGGAAAAAGTGCTCGCCATTGGCAAGAAGCAGCGCCGAGCCAAACGCGTCAAACGCGTGATTAAGAGCCTCGAGCTGACGGCAGCGCTTCTGATTTCGCTCGGAGGCGTCGCGCTCGCAGGATTTCAGTATCTCAGCGACCCCGTTGTCGAGCCGCCGCTGGCGGGTCCGCCGTCGCCGCCGCCGAAGTTCGTCGCCACAGCTGTCAAAACGAGCGAGGAGCCCACGCCAGTCTCGGTGGCCGCGCCGCCCAAGAGGGACCAAGGGAGCGAGCCCGCCGCGCCTCCTGTCATGCGCGACGTGGAACTTCGCATCCAAAAGTACTGTTCGCTCTACATCGACGGCGAGCTCAAACGAAAAGACGTGCAAGGTCCGGTCACACTGCAGCTCAGCGCAGGCAAACACGAGATCCGCGCAGAGAACCCGTTCATGGAGCCGGTCGTACGCGAGCTCACGGTTGTGGCAGAAGGACCCATGTCGCCCGTGATGGTGAACTTCGATCGCTTTAGGCCTGCTGGCGTTCGCCTCCTTGCGCCACCAGGTGCACAGGCGATCCTCGACGGCGAGGCCAAAGGCCCTGCGTCCGCAAGTGAGCAAGCGCCGTTCCGCGTGCCCATGACGCAAGGCGACAGGAAGATAGTCGTCAAGGTCGTCGTGCAAGGCAGCCCCGACAAGTCACGTGATGTTGTCGTCCGCGCCGGGCAAGTGAGCGAAGTAGACCTGCGCGTCGACTAAAATTGAGCCCGCCTACAAAGTGTGGAACACATGGGGCGCCCCGGCGTAGCCCAGAGCACGCCGGTGTAGGAGCCCGGAGTGAGGCACATCGTCTTCTTGCGTCAAGCGCTGCTGCTGACGGCGTTTTTCTACGCCGCGGCCCCGGCGTGGGGAACGGAAGAAGACCCGGCGGTCAGCTTTCGCCGCGCGCTCTTTGACTTCACCCAGGGCGACTACAAACCAGCCATCGTTCGGCTCGAGAAGCTTCTAGATCCCATCCGACTGGACGCCGAAGACGACGTGATCGAGGCGCGCAAAACGCTTGGGACCATGTATTTTCTGCTTGGAGAGGAAGACAAAGCACGCGCACAGTTCGAGCTCGCGCTGCTGATTCGCCGCGACACGCAGCTCGATCTCTATGCGACGGCGCCGCCCGTGCTGCGCTTCTTCGATGAGATCAAACTCGAGATGGAGCAGAAGGCCGTAGAGGTCGATCGCGTCTACAAATTGCGGCGCATCCGCTTTGAAGCACCGCGCTACATCGAGCGCGACCGCATCAAACACATCGAGCTGCTGTGCTACCTTCCCTTCGGCATCGGCCAGTTTCAAAATGGCCAAATCGGCATGGGGATTTTGTTCCTGACGCTCGATGTGGTGGCGCTCGCTGTCAACATCTTGGGTTATGTCTTTGGCCAGCTCCTAGCGGACGACACGGGCATCATCGCGCCCAAGGATCTCGCGGCACGCAACGGGTTCCTCGCCATGCAGTACACAGGGCTCGGTGTCTTTGGCGCTGGCTGGATCGCTGGCGCGATACATGCACGGGTGAATTTCCAACCTGTGGTTACGGTCGAGCGCGAGCGCGGCCAAACAGGGAGTCAGCCTGCCTCCGGACTGAACCTTAGAGTGGGACTTCAGCTCGGAATCAGGTACTAAAAGATCGCTAGACATAGGCAAAAGTGAGGCGGGGCATGGCAGAAGTAGTGGTACGCAGCAACCACGACAACGGTGACAAAGCAGAGCGGAAGGTCGCGCTATTTCGCGCCATTAGCCGCATCGGCGGAACCGAGGACCATGACATCTATGTCGTAGGCGCGCCCAGTGATTTGGCCAATATCGTCAAGAGCGGTGACAGCTTCACGCTGTCCGCACTCGACGGCCCCGTGATGGTCAACGGGAAGAAGGAATGGCAAAAGGCGCTCAAACCGGGCGACCGCATCACCATTGGCAAAAGTGAGCTCGAGTTTAGGCTGGAAGCGGCGGCTGAAACAGACGTGGCGGCGACCACCAACGCTCCGGTGGCCATGAGCCGCGAGCAAGAGATTGCGCTCAAGGCTTACGCGAGTCTCAACGACTTCTCAGCGCGACTCATGCGCAACTACGACCTGCGCGAAGTGCTCAGCGCCGTCATGGATAGCGTCGTCGAGCTGTGCAGCGCAGACAAAGGTTTTGTCGTTCTCTTTGAGGACGGCGTGCCTAAGGTCGAAGTTGCGAGAAACATTCGCCACGAAAACATCACGGATGCAGTCAGCCAGCTGTCGGACTCCGTCATTGCCAAGGTGGTCAAATCCAAAGCGCCGCTGCTGGTTGCAGACGCGCTCAACAGTGACGATTTCAAAGCGTCGCAATCCATCGTTAACCTCAAGCTCTCGAGC
>JBIKMD010000839.1:0-3254 GCA_044359465.1 Myxococcota bacterium | reverse complement strand
CACCACAGACTCCTCAATAAGAATAAAAATCAGGATGACGCACGGCGGCCACACACACAGCGACCCAGGCCGCTTGTTCGCCCTCAGACGCGCTCACGGCGTCATACAATTGTCGCCAGGCAGAAAGCGCCGGCGCGCCAAGCCTGCGTCCATGCGCTCTGAAGATCATGGCGCTGAGCACCGCGTTCGGATCATCGAGGGCACCGCGCAATAACTTTCGGCTGGGCGCGGCGGCCGCATAGTCGCGGTCTACGGCCTGTTGGCAGACCTCGCGCGAGGCGTCATCCAAGTATTTCTGAAACAAGGGTGAGACAGACAGATCCTCGTGGGTGCGTTTGACATAGTCGGCAACCCCGAGCGTCGCGTGCAGTGGAAAAAAGCGGCTGCTCTCGCTCGAGTCGACCCAGCGCGAGCCCGTGAAGTCTTCGATGATATTCTCGAGCTGATCCAGATCAACACGCCGTGCTTCACGTGGCGACGGCGGCGCGACACCAAGATGTGCTTTTGTTGCTGCGTCGACCTCGTCGATCGCCACCGGCGGGTGTTCCCTGGGCAGCGGCGGTTGCAGGAGCGCTCCTTCACATCCGCCGAGAAAAATTCCCGCCGCTGCAAAAAGCAAAACATGGCAGCTCATGGGCGCCTCGCATAGGCGTCGCTCAAAACGATGCTGCGCACGAGCGCTGAGTAGCTGTTGCCACCCGCGCTGAACTCGCCGCTCAACTGATCGATGAGCGAAGCATCCTCGTTGCCAATGAGCCAGCGTACGGTTTGCGTCGTAGTACAGCGCGCAAACACATCGCTCTGCGCCAGACTAGCGAGCATCAACCCGCGTGGCCCACGCTCGACGTTTGCCTCGTGCTCCGGACGTCGAAACACGTACGCGTGTAACCGACCAATATAGTCATAGTCGGCGGCGAGCCTTGGCCGAACGAAGTAGTGATCACGACAGTCGGCGTTACAATACGAAGCGCCCGCGCGGCCGCAAGTGACGCAATCCTCGCGCTCTTTTGGAAACGACTCAGGCCCAAGCCAGCCAACGCCATTTTCCACCCAGCGGCCAAAAAAGGCCGCCATCGGCTCGAGCGGCGCGTGACAATATTTGCAACCCACGCGTTGCTGCAGATCTGCCTCCAGCGCAGACCCAGACAGGTCGATTCCGCTCGGCGGCGGCGCAAAGGGTTGGCACAGCACCTCACTCGCAAAACGATTGGCGCGTGCGCGGTTGGTAGGAAAGCGCAGCAAGTAGGCAAAGCTGGTGAGCACGCCAGACGCTTGCGCGACCTCCACACGATGAAAGCTGCTGTCGGTGTAGGCGATGTCTGGGATGCGCTCTTTTGGTAGAGGTGGGTCGCCAGTGGCAACGAATGCAGTTGCACTCCACCAATAGCGAAGCCAGTGAGCCATGGGGCCGTTCAGATACATGGTTTGGTCGGTGAACAGCTCATCGTAAGGCCGGTCATCGAGCACGAGCTGCCGCACACGGTGCGTGACCTCTTCACCAAAGGAACGCCCAAGCTCCGCAGAGGATGACAGGTTCGCGCAATGCACGAGGTTTGGCCCGCAGCCGCAGCCCGCGCTTTCGCTCCACGGCCCGCAGCTTTCACCACTCGCAGAGACGGCCTGCGCTTGGGCATCGTAGCCGCACACCCGAACCTGCGTGCCCGGGGCCCAATAGGGCTCGACCATCACGTAACCTTCGATCCTTGGCCCGACCGAGCTAATCGGCAAGACGTTGCCCTGCGCGTCGAAAGTCGCTGGCGTCGTTGGATCACAATAGACCTCGGCGCCGCGGTAGCGGGACATCCAGAAATAGGGGCGGTACCACACGCTGACGCCACTCAGGGTGATCTCGTAAATACCTGTGTATGGCGGATAGAGCAGCGAGACGTCTTTAGTCTCGTTCCACAGGAGGGCCTTGTGTCGGCGCGCAGTGCGGTCGGCAAAATGCGGGCTCTGCAGCCACTTGTCGACGAGGCTGCCAAGCGCAGCAGCCTCGCTACCCACGGCGGCGCCGTCGAGCGCCGTGCGGTCGGCATCACTTGGAAGATGGCCGGTGAGATCAATGGAGATGGCACGCGCTCGCTCGTGCCAGGTGCGGACTGGTGCCCGGGTTTCGCAGACCTGCGCGAAGAGAGGCGCTGCATGCTGCGCCATAAGCAGGACGATGAAAGGGAGGGCTTTCATTCGAGGAACACCGTGTAGAGGGAGCCCGCATCTGGCGCCGCCCCGAGGCCGCGTGGTGCGCCCACCGCTAAGACACGTTTTCCGAGCAGTGTTCCCACAGCAATGCGTTGACCAAGCTGACTCCCAGAGGGTGTGTCTTCTCCCGCTACCTCTGCGTAAGTTGCGCTCGCGAGCCCTGGCCCTAGCGGCGCGTTGGCAATGAGGGAGTGCACGTACACGCCGCCCGAGAGTAGCCGCCCGTTGACTCGCCCAAAAGGCGAGCCGATCGCGAGCAGCGGGGGGGTACCCGGCGCAGACGCGAGCCCCAGCCCAAAACCAGAGACATGCACGGGTGACCACAAATCGAGTCGTCCAAAGCCGTTCTTGCCTCCGCTCTGCTCCACGAAGAAATCGCAACCGACGTACATCGAAGCATTCTTGGGAAGGGCGCTGAACGAACGCCACGGCAGCGGAGCGATGGCGGCGCCCGGCACAATGAAGAGACGTCCTTCAGCGACGTTGCCACGTTCATATTGCGGCGCCGCCGCTGCGAGCGCAGGCAGTGGCGATAACGCGCCTTCTGGGATCTTCGCGAGCATAGCGCCCAGCTGCGAGCCAATGCGCTCACCCGCGAGCAACACGGCTTCTGGTTCGGAGCCGAGCCCTGCTTTGCGCAGTACAAAAATGGCGCCCCGATTGAGCGTGTATGGCGCAATCGCAAGCGACTCATTCATGGAGCCAACGGCTAGCGCGCCTCTGCTCGCACCGTCGCTTGGCCAAATATCGCCGAGCCCAGCGATCGCAAAGCCAAAGCCATAGCCGGCAGAAGGGAAGACGCCTTTGACGTACACATCGGGGTTGCAGATGACCCGTGTTTTGCCTGTGGTGCGTGCACGCCCGCCAAGAATGATCGCGACGTGCCCAGTGCCAACCGGACTCGACACAGCAATGTCGTCCTTGCCGTCCCCGTTCCAGTCGAAACCGGTGCTTGCGCGCCAAAGCTGCGCTGCGTTGCCTGGCGAATCGGTGCCGCCAAAATAGACGAAGTCAGGTATTTGCGAGAGTGCGCTACCGACGTTCGCCCCGTAGAG
>JBIKMD010000838.1:0-3255 GCA_044359465.1 Myxococcota bacterium | reverse complement strand
CTACGCAAAAGCCTATGCGTCTGCCGCAGCCTGGTTGAAAGCCGAGCCCACAAGTGTGGAGGCCGCGCTCGCCGTGGCCAATGCCGGCAATGCGCAAGCCGATTTGGCAAAATCCGATGAAGAAACGGACGTTTGGGTGGGTCGCTCGCTGGCCGCCCTGGATCCCTTTCGCGCCAAAACCGAGGCCGCTAGCCAAACAGCGCATACCGGGGAAGTGCAGTACTTCGTAGCGGAGGCCTTGGCGCTGCGTGCCCGGACCAAAGGCACTGGCGCCATTGCGATCATTCCCGAAGTGGCGCAGGCCGGAGAAATTGCGCTCAAGCTCACGCCAGACTTCATGGAGGGCGCGCCCCAGCGCCTCATGGGTATGGTGCTGAGTAAGGCGCCGCCGTGGCCACACGGTCCGGGTGATCCAGAGCGCGGCCTCAAGCTCTTGCAGGATGCAGCCGAAAAGTTCCCACGCCGTTCTGAGGGTTACGCGCACGTGGCTGACGTCATGCTCGATCAAAGCCGCGTGCAAGACGCCTCACGCTCGCTGCAAAAAGCGAAAGAGCTGGTTGGTGCGAGCCCACGCGCGAAGAAGCTTTATGCGGAAGTGGCCGAACGCATGAAGACGAACAAGAAGATCAAAAAGTACGACTGACGCCGCCTGAGGGTGCTGAGATCGAGGCGATCTGATGGGCTTTGCCTGTCCAAGCGGGCTATCTTGTTTTCTCGCGCCGGCGTGGGCCCCAAGACGGTGTGTCGCACTGGAGCGAGCCGTTATAGACCTGGCGTTGTTTGGTGCCGTCCGCGTTCATGACCCAAATGCGCCGCTGCCCTGAGCGATCCGACACAAAGGCGATGAGCCGCCCATCTGGTGAGAACGTTGGCTCCTCGTTGTTGCCTTGGTCCTGGGTCAGGCGTTTTATCTCTTTGGTCGCGGGATCCACCGTGAAGATGTCAAAACGGAAACGTTCGTCACGCGCCGTGAAGGCAATTGCATTCCCGCGAGGCGACCAATCGGGCGTCTGATTGTAGTTGCCCTGGAAGGTGATGCGCGTCTGATTGCCGCCATCGGCGTCCATCACGTAGATGTGCGGATTGCCGGTTTTGGCGCTCACGTAGGCGATTTGTTTTCCGTCCGGCGAATAGGTTGGAGAGGTGTCGATCCACCAGTTGTCCGTGAGCCGCGTTGGGGTGCCGCCAGCGCTTGGCATGGCATAAATTTCACTGTTGCCATCACGTGAGAGCGTGAGCGCAATACGCGAACCGTCAGGCGAGGTAGAAGCGCCGCTGTTGATGCCGCGTTGCGCAGAGACGCTGCGTACTTTTTTGGTGTCGATGTCCACCGCGAACAAGTCGGGGTTGTCGTTGCCGTACGAGGTGAAATACAAATCGCGGCCGGTCTTGGCCCAGCTCGGTAGCAGATTGAGCTTGGCGGGAAGCGGCAGCTTCATGAGGTTCTGACCGTCGAAGTCCATCACGTAGATGGAGCTGCCGTTGTTCTCTGAACGCGCAGCGAAGGCGATGCGTGTTGAGAAGACACCGAAGTCGCCGGTGAACATGGCGATGAGCTCATCGGCGAACTCGTGCGCTTGTGTGCGCAGATCGACCTTGTTCGTCTCGTACATCTTGGTGAGCATTTCTTTTTGCGTGACGACGTCGAAATAGCGAAAGGTCGTCGTGACGCGATCGCCTTTGACGGCGACGCCGGTGCGCACAACCCCGCTCGCGCCCACGTTGGTCCAATCGGCGAATTTTGGCGCGGTCCACGCTTCTTTGTCTGCCGTGGTCAAAAACGCTTTTGGATTGAGGCTGGTGAAGACCAAGCTGAAATCGAGGTCGCTACGCAGGGTGGCGACCACGGCAGTACCCATGTCACGTGAGCCCGGCGCCAGCTCGATGGCTTCTGTTACTGCGATAGGAATCGGTTTGAAGTTCGGGTCATCGATGGTGAACTTGAGGCGCTGCGCGGACGCTGTGGAGCAAACGAGCAGGAGAGCAGCAACGAGCGAATGACGGAGCATGGGCGGCTTTCTATCCCTTTTTACCGGAGAAGGTAAATTCGAGACCGTCGCGCATCACTTGCTCGCGGATCTCGGGCGGGGGTGGTGGAAGAGGATTGGATTGATCGAGCGCACGGAGCACCGCGGCGTCATAGAGCGCGTTGCCTGAGCTCGTTTCGATGGAGCGCTTGAGAATACGGCCTTGGCCGTTGACCAGAATCACGACGACCGTCGACAGCTTGCTGCGTTCATTCTCGGCAATGACACTTGGCGGTACGAAGTTCGGGCGAATGCGCTGGTCGACATCGTTCATCCACTGCATGCCGATCATCTGCTGCGTGAACTCGCTCACTTGCCCGGACTTGCTGCCTTTGGGGTCGCCTTTGCCTTTGTAGTCGTCTTGCTTCTCGATTTTTTCGAGTCGCTTCATCACGTCGTCGAACTTGCTCTTGTTGTCTTCTTTGGGCCTCGTGGTGCTGATAGCTTTGGCGTCAGTAGAGACGGCGGCAGGTTCTTCTTTGGGCGGAGGCGGCGGCGTTTCTTTGCGCGGCAGCCAATCTTTCTTGTCTTGCCCAAGGCGTACGAGCTTGGTGGTGATCGCCTCTTGCGTCACGAGCGGCCGGGCCATGGGCTGGTTGACGATGAACACCGCGAGCAGCAGACACACGTGAAAGCTCACGCTGACGATCACCATGATCCGAAAGGTGCGCAACTCGCGCGGTGCGTGAAGCGTTCCGCCTTTGCCTGTGCGCTCGTCCATTAGTTCGGCCCGCTCACTATTTTGCTGGCCCAGTAGGATCGGTCACCATGCCTAGATTCTCGACGCCCGCTTCTTTGATGATCGCCATGATGTCGACGATGTAACCGTACGGCAGCGAGCGATCGGCGTGCAGGTAGATCTCTTTTTCACGCTTGATGCGTTCGTTTGCTTCGAGCTTTTCTTTGAGCGACGCGTAAGGCACTTCGGTCTCGCCAATGAAGACTTTGCGGTCTTTGGTGACCGCCAAAATGAGCTTGGTGGCGTCTTTGTCCAAGCTGGGTGCTTTGGTTTTAGGTAGGTCGACCTTGACGCCTTGCTCAATGAGCGGCGCCGTCACCATGAAAATCACGAGGAGCACGAGCATGACGTCCACCATGGGCGTCACGTTGATGTCTGAAACTGGGCCGCGCTGGTTGTTGGAGAAAGCCATGCGAACCTCAGAAGAAGTGGCGTTTGACGATATTCAAGAAGTCGGACTGGAAGTTCTCCATCTCCGAGCTCAGCACG
>JBIKMD010000837.1:0-3257 GCA_044359465.1 Myxococcota bacterium | reverse complement strand
ACGCGACCTACCGGGCGTACTCAGCACAGAAGAGCTCAACGCCGCGTTGAACCAAGCGGGCGCACCTTCATTCTCAACCGTGGCAATCACCGGAGAAGGTGTCCAAGAAGTTCTCAAGACCATCTCGCGCATCGTCATCAACGACCTGACAACCAAAGGCGTTGCGAAGAAGGTGCTTCCACAAACGCAGCCCCCGCCGCCGATCACCCCGGCGCCGCGCACCGGCCCTGCGACTGACCTGGAAGCAGCGATCAACCAGGCCGCGCCTGGGTCCACGGTGGGTCCGCCCATCGTGCGCAAGGTGGCGCCTCAAGCCGTGTCTTACGCTGCACTCTGGCCCACGCCCGACCTGCGCGCTCGCTGCCGCGAGGTGGAGGCCGCGCTGCTGAAAGGCGACTACGCGGACGCTATCTCGTCTTCTTGGGTCCTCTGCGTGGAAGCAACGAGGCCCGGCGTGGAAGCAGTACACGACCCCGCGCTGGAAATGCTGCTGCGCGGCGTTCCAGGGCCACGCTTCGTTCGCTATCGCGAGCTCGTGAAACGGGCGCGCGCAGGCGAATCCGTCACGCTTTCTGATGCTCTGTTCGCGCTACATGTGGCGGTAGAGCTCGTCGTTTGAAGCGGCGCGCCTTGTTGCTGGCGGTTGCCCTTTGGGCCTGCGCCAAACCGGTCAAAACGCCAATTCTGTTCGAGCGCTGCGTGCTCGCAGCCCCGGGCCAAGCGCTGCGCCTCACTGCCGAGTGCGCGACGCTACAGGTACCTTTCGCGCCGAGCTCCGAGCGAAAGATTCCACTCTTCGTCGCCAGGTTTTCTGCGTCGGGCGGCACGCCACACACGGATCCGATCGTGATTGTACCCGGCGGCCCCGGCCAATCCGCCACTGAGTCCTTCTTCGGAATTCAGGGCGCGTTCATGGAAGCCAACGCGAAGCGCGACATTCTGCTCATCGACCCGCGCGGCACTGGGCGCTCGCATCCCCTCGAGTGTAAATCCGCCTCACGCGACGCGCTTCTTCGTGCGGATAGCGACGCGCCCCCTACTGCACTGATCAGCAAATGTCGCGGCGACATGAGCGATGACCCCACCGCCTTCACCACCGAACAACTCGCGAAGGATCTAGACGCCGTACGGGCGCAGCTTGGCTACGAGCAATGGAATCTCTACGGCGTTTCGTACGGCTCTCGTCTCTCGCTCGCCTATTTGCGCCAATTTCCACAGCACGTTCGCACGCTCGTGCTCGACGGAGTAGCGCCGCCACAGACGATCATCGGCAGCAACAGCGCTGAAGTGGCCGAACGTGCACTCGCCCTAGTCTCTGCCCGCGGAGCCCCGGATTTCGAAGCCAATCTGTTAGCATTGAAGCTCCCGCGTGTGGTGGAGATTGCCCATCCACGCACGGGCAAACGCATCAACGTTCGTTTGAGCAAGGGAGCGGTTCGCGAGCTGGTCCACATGTCGCTGTATATGCCGGAGATCTTGGCACCGCTCCCTCGGCTAGTGAAGAACGCCGTCGAGCGAGAAGACTACGCGCCACTCGCCTCGCTGCTCGAGCTGCAACGTGGGGGTGCGCTTGCGTCAGTCAACCCATGGCTCAACTTGGCAGTCCTCTGTCATGAAGACGCGCCCTTTCTGACGACGCAGACCCCCGGACCATTTTTTGCGGCAAGCGAGCTCCAGGCAACCTGTGCAGCGTTCAACGTGGGCAAAGTCGACCCACAGTTTCACGACCCCGTGCGCAGCGACAAACCGGTGTTGTTGCTCTCTGGCGAAGCGGATCCCGTCACGCCTCCTGCAAATGCAGAAGCAGCGCGAGCCACCCTTCCAAAGAGCAAACACATCGTCCTGAAGGGTCAGGGACACAACGTGGCCGCGCGCGGCTGCCTGCACCATGTGATCGCACGCTTTATCGAAAGTGCGGATCCCATTGGGCTCGACGCCACCTGCACAGACAAAGTTCGTCCTTTTGCGCTTTTTCAAACGGAGACCGGACCGTGATCGAAGCGCGCGGTATTCGCAAAGTCTTTGGCAACGTGACTGCCGTGAGCAATGTCAGCCTCATCGCGCGCGACGGCGAAGTGACAGGTATTCTTGGACCCAACGGTGCAGGCAAAACAACGACGCTTCGCATGATCGCTACGCTGCTAAAGCCAGACGGCGGCGAGGTGCTCGTCGATGGTGTGAAACAGGATCCCGCGCAGGTGCGCGCCACACTCGGCGTAGTCGGCCACAACGTGGGCTTGTACCCACGTCTCAGCGCGCGTGAGCACGTCGCTTATTTTGCAGCACTCCACGGCATCGACAAAACAACGTGTGCGCAGCGCTGCGACAGCTTGTTTGCATCACTCGACATGGCAGCCATCGCGGATCGCCGCACAGCCGGCTTCTCTCAGGGCGAAAAGCTCAAAGTGGCCATCGCCCGCGCGCTTGTGCACGACCCCAAACACGTCCTGCTAGACGAGCCCACAAACGGCCTCGACGTCATGAGTACCCGCGCGGTGCGTGACATCGTTCGTCGCTTTCGCGATGAAGGAAAGTGCGTGCTGCTCTCGAGTCACATCATGCAGGAGGTGGCAGCCTTGTGTGATCGCATCATCGTGATCGCAAAAGGCACAGTGCTCGCGGCAGGCACCGCTGAAGCCTTACGCGAGCAAACAGGCAAACGCGATTTGGAAGACGCGTTCGTCAGCATCGTGGGTGATGCGCATGTTTAACGCTGCCCTCGTCGTCTTTCTCAAAGAGGTCAAAGACAACGTGCGCGATCGACGCGCCGTGCTGATGGCGCTGGTGCTCCCGATTATGGCGCCTCTCGTCAGCTCACTCGCGCTGGTTTTTGGCGCGCGAGATGAGCTCAAAGCATGGAAAGAACCGCTTGCCGTACCAATGATTGGTGCCGAACACGCGCCTGAGCTCGTCGCCTTTCTTGGGGCGAATGGCATCGACCAGAAACCCCCAGTGGCGACTCCAAACGAGGCCGTCACAAGTGGTGAGCAGGAGATTGTGCTCATCATTCGTCCAGGTTTTACCGAAGCCTTGCGCGCTGGCGAGCCGGCTGAGCTGGAGATCGTTGCAGACAAAGGCAAACGCAAATCGGAACGCGCCTTGCGGCGACTCAGAGGAGCCATCGACGCTTACAGCGGCACCTTGGGCAGCGTGCGTCTGATCGCCCGCGGCATCGACCCCGCGCTGCTGCAACCCATCGCCGTGGAAGTGCGCGACTTAGCTACCAAAGAAGCGCGCATGGCGTTTCTGCTCGCGAG
>JBIKMD010000836.1:0-3259 GCA_044359465.1 Myxococcota bacterium | reverse complement strand
GGGTCTGAGCTCTTCCTCGACACCAAAGTTGGCACCGCGGCAGCGACTACTGAAACCGTCACCGGCACAACTTCGAAAACCAAAACAGTCACAGCCAGCACCGCTTACACCTTGCGTGCGGTCGGTCCTGGCGGCTCCGCGTCGAAGACCATCCAGATCACGGTGGTTCCGCTACCAAACATCACGCGCTTTACGGCAAGCCCCGCGACCATCGCTGCAGGAAGTGCTTCGACGCTGTCATGGGTGGCATCGGGCGGCTCGCTGACACTCAACGGCACCGCGGTGAGTGGAACGACGCTCACGGATTCGCCTACCTCCAGCAAGACCTACACGCTTGTCGCTACGAACACGCTCGGACGCACAACGACGAAGCAGGTCACAGTCACCGTGACACCCGCTCCGCCGCCACCGGCAACAAACGACCTAACTATCTTTGACGGCACGTTCCAAAACAACTGGAGCTTCACGGGGAGTTGGTGTCAGCCAAGCGAAATCGTCAGCAGTACGCTTCACTGCCATGGCAGCACCGCCTGGCAAGCACTGGTTCTGAACGCACCTTCAACCATTGCGGCGAACACCTATCAATCGATCACCTTCCTGGCCAAAGGCACGGGCCCCATCAACGTGGAAGTCGAAGGGCAAAGCAGCGTGCAAGTCGCGCTGACGGCAACCTGGGCGTCGTACACAGTGAGCGTGCCTACGTTTGCGCCAAACGCGTTCTCCCGCATCGACTTCAAGAACTGGAACGCAAACACTGACTTCTATTTGGACAACGTGGTGCTCACGCCCGCGACCCCGGCGCAGCCTCCTCCCGCAGGCATCACGCCCATCCCCTACACTGCAGATACGCCCAAGTTCGTGGATGACGCGCAAGACTACTACCTGCACGTGCCCGCCTCTTATCGTGCGGATAGCCCGAGCATTCTTTTCGTTTGGTTACACGGCTGCGGTGGCTTTTCATCTGGCGACATTTGGTCGGTCACTGGCGCGGGTCAGGATTGGATCACGATCGCCCCCACCGGCGCAGAAGGGAGCTGCTGGAGCATGAGCAACGGTCCGGGCCAAGTGCTGAACGCGATCGCAGAGGTGAAGACGCATTTCAACGTCAACACAGACAAGATAGTCATTGGCGGTTATTCCTCCGGCGGCGACCTCGCCTACCGCACGGCGTTCTACAACGCGTCGGTTTTTGCCGGAGTGCTCGCAGAGAATACCTCGCCATTCCGTGACACAGGCGCATCACAAACAGCCTCACTTGCTGCTGCAGGCACCCATAAGTTCCACGTCGTGCACTTGGCGCATCTGCAAGACACGACCTATCCCATCGCCAGCGTGCGCACAGAAACGAACGCGCTCAGTAACGCAGGCTTTCCAATGACGCGTATCGAGAGAAACGGTACGCACTACGACCAAGCCGGCGCGACAGTGAATGGCGTCGCGGTCCCTGGCACGGAAGCGGACGTACACACGTATCTCTTGCCACACTTGAGAGACGGCTGGACCCGCGTTCCATAAGCCGCGCAGTCTCAACCCAGGCTAAAGCGGGCTTGCTTCGAAATTGAACTTTGCTCACGGGCCTTTGCTGCTTGCCGCCGCTCCACGCTCGCGCTTTGTCTTGCGATGCTCTGGCGCCCACGCGCGCAAGAAGCGCGTCACATGCACCTCCACGAATGGGTCAATCTCCAGGGGACGACAAGTGGATCCCCGGAACGAGTCTTGGTGAAGCAAGGCCACGAGTAGCGGCGACACAAGCTCGATTGCTGCGTGCCGCGCGCTGCCGTGCGCAAGCTCCCCGGCTTCTTGCCAATCGATAATTTGGATTTCGAAATTATTGAGAATCGGTTCGAGCAAGTAGGAAACGAAAACGGGTCCAAGCAAATCGTGACCAATGCCGGACTGAATCCCGCGTTCAACGAGCAACGCTAAGCCATGTCGCCAGCCAACAACGAACCACCGAGCCATCCGACGAATGGCGTCGTCAGCAGATGTAGGTACTGGTCCCGGAAGCCCATGTTTATCGCCTAGTGTTGCCCAATGCTTCATCAACGCGACGAGGAGCTCGTCATGCGTTCCGAAGTAGTGGCGAAGGGTGGTGCGCCCAGTGCGGGCAGCGGCTGCCAGCTCACTGTAACTCGCCATACACGCTGGTCGCGCTAGCACCGCCTCGGTCATACGCACGAGTAAAGCTTGACGTGCCTCTTCGAAGTCGTTGTTTCGGCTACCCGCTCTGCGCGGCATAGTTCCTCCTACTTCCGCACTATCACAGTCACCCAGCGTCAGAGTGCAAGGCACGAGGGCGAAAAATGACCTGCGCCAATGATTTCGTTGCGTATACGTCCTATTTTATATACAACATAGTACATTCTATTCTTATCACTTCGCGAGCCAGGAGCATTCGATGTCGCTGCAACCAAATCTAACAATCCGCGACCGGTGGTACGCCGTGCTCGATTCAAAACAGGTGCGGCGTGGTCGACCGCAAACATTCCGCCGCCTCGGTGAAGACATCGTCTTCTTTCGTGACGAAAATGGACGAATCGCAGCGCTCAATGACCGGTGTCCGCATCGTGGCGTGAGCTTAGGTATCGGTCGCGTCGTCGACGGCTGCGTGCAGTGTCCGTTTCATGGGATACAATTCGACGCTCGAGGCACCTGTCGACACATTCCGGCCCACGGCCGTAATGGAACCATTCCAGCCACGCTGCGCGCACACGCGCATGAAGTGAGAGAAGAGCACGGATTCGTTTGGCTGTGGCACGGAGAGTCTAGAGCTGAGTACCCGCCGATTCCGTTCTTCGAGGAGCTTCGGACTTTCACCTACGCCGGGACTTGGATCGAATGGAACATCGACCACACGCGCGCGATAGAGGGCGCGTTGGACCTCGCGCATCTACCCTTCGTTCATCCACGCACAATCGGCGCGGGCGGTCAGTCTTTCGTACATGGACCACCAACCGTCCTCGATGGTGACACGCTACGCATCTGGATAGACAATCGCAAAGACACGGGAGAACAGGGCCCGGTCTCGGCGTCCGACATTCCTGCAGTCCCGGCCATGATCACCTTTAAGTTTCCAAACGTGTGGCAGCTCTACCTGGGCGCCAAACTACGCAATGTGCTCGTGATGGCTCCGGTCGACGCAGAGAACACCGTGATGTACGTGAGGACCTACCAGGCATTCACGCGCATTCCTCTCCTGCGCGAGTTAATCACTTGGGGGCTCAACCTCTTCAACGTGATGGTCGCGGGAGAAGACTAC
>JBIKMD010001120.1:0-3260 GCA_044359465.1 Myxococcota bacterium | reverse complement strand
GCCAGCCATCGGCCTGCATACCTACACCTTTACGCCTGGTGACGCCGCCGGTAGCGCCGGTGTTTCAGCTGGTGATGTGACCTGGCGCTGCTACGTCGCCAACGACCCGACCATCACCGGGATCGAGCAGACCGACGGCGCCAGCCTCCTGACCTATGGCACCGCCAACGGCCAGACCGTGCGGTCGAATCACGGCAAGCCCGAACTGCGCGGCCTGGCCGGTCTGCCCAAGGTCCTGCCCTCGATCGACCCCGACAACAACTCCTCCACCGACACCGGCCTGGTCAAGGTGACCATCGACATCGAGGCGGCCAGCGCCCCGGGCATCCCGGTGATCCCGCAGGTCGTCCTGCTGAGTGCCGATCTGACGGCCGGGGCCGATGACGACGTCGATTCGGCGATCTGGGATCTGACCGCAGCCCATTACGGCGCGGTGACCCTGACCAATGGCACGAACTACAAGGTCAAGATCCAGACCAGCGTCTACCGGACTACGAATGGTGGCACCGATCTGACCAGCGTCGGCCTGCCGCCGATCAGCTACGACCTGATCATCGACTCGTCCGGCGCAGGCTCCCCGGTCCTCGCCTCGACCACGGGCGGAAGCAACAATCGTCCGAATTTCACCGTCAATGTGCCGGATGGCGTCGGCGATGTGACTGCGGTTGCCGCGTCCTACGCCGCCCTTGGCGCCAACCAGCTGATCATGCGCAAGAGCACCGACGGCGGCACCGTCTACACCGACGTCGCTGGCGCAATCGCTGCGGCAGGCGACCCGGTGACCTGGCGTCCGACGACGGCGATCAGCGACAGCACCTTCAAGCTGAAAGCCTACTGGAAGGATGAATCCGGCATCGAGAACGCGTCCAACGCCCTCGACGTCACCATCGCCACCCCGACCCCGACCCTGACGTTCGGCAGCGGCTCGACAGATGACACCACGCCCGGTCTGACCGTCGCGATCAGCGGCTCGGGCAACATTCCGACCGGCGCCACGCTGATCGTCGATTATAGCACCAATGCAGGTGCGTCCTACACATCCAATGCCGCCAATACCGGCACCGTGACCGGCTCTGGCCCCTATGTGTGGACCCCGAACTCGCCTCTCCCCAACGGAACGTACAAGTTCAAGGCCAAGTGGATCAGTGAGGACGCCATCACCAGTGCCTATGGCGGCGTCCTGGACCTGGTTATCGGAGTCAAGGTCCCGACCCTGACCGTCACCTCCGGCGCGGCCAACCACAAGCCGACCATCACCGTTGCGGTGACCGACGAGACGCCGACCACGGCCACCGTCGATATGGAGATGAGCGCTGACAACGTCACCTTCGCCGACCGTGTCGGCACCGTGACCGCCGGCGTGTGGACACCCACCGTGGCCCTGCCGGACGGCACCTACTACTTCCGCGCCAAGTGGAAGGATGCCAACGACGTGTGGAGCGCGGACTACTCGACGGCCGTGTCGCGCGTCATCACCACCCCGACGCCGGTCCTTGCCGCCAACGGCTTCACCGGTTCGAACGTCGATGTACTGGCCTCGCTGCCCACCCTGGACGGCAACAACCAGTACCTGGTCAGCGACCTGAAGCCCAAGATCAAGGTCGGTGCCTGGACGGACTTCAACCCCGCCAACGGCACCTTCCAGATGTACCAGGTCAGCCGCGGCACGACCTCAGTGCAGATCACGCCCTACGCCCTCGCCAACGACCTCACCGGCTACACCATCACCAACGTGGTTACCCCCGGCGGCACCCCGGGTGCGACGATCGCCGGTACGGTCACGGATGACGGTGCGGGCAACGCGGTGTGGACGCCGGATGCGGCGCTGACCAACGAAGGCCAGTACAGCCTCTATGCCAAGTGGACTGACGCCAAGGCTGCCAACGCCACGGCCGACGACCTCAACGCCACCAACGGCACGGAGGCCGCAGCGGTCGCCCTGGCCTCCAACGTGTTCAACCTGCGTGTGCTGAGCGCGGTCGACGCCCCGGCGGTGACCCACTACCGCGAGGCTGATGGCACCGGCGAGGTCGCCAAGCCGTCGAACAACACCATCGTCCGTTCCGATGGCGACATCCAGATCAAGGGTACCGCCAACGCCGGGGCCGAACTCGAGGTTTATCTCGATTCCGTCCAGCTCAGCTCGATCACGGTGCCGCAGACCGGCACCTGGGTCTATGAGTTCTCCAGCGACGGCGACGCCAACAGCTCGCCGGGGCTGTCCGCCGGCACCCATCTCGTGTCGATCCGCCAGATCGATCTGTCGGACGCGACCCCGAGCGCCTACGCCTCGAACCTGACCATCTCGGTAGACAGCGCCGCCACCTCGACGCCGACCATCACCAAGGGTGCCGGCAGCACGACCGAGGGCAGCAAGACGGCTGATACCACCCCGCCCTTTGAGGGCACCGCCTCGGCCGGCGCGACGGTCAAACTCTACGCCCTGGCCGCCACCCAGTTGGCGAACACGGGTGCGAACAACGACATCCAATTCGTCAGCAAGACACAGGGCACGTCGGTGTCCCTGGTGCTCAGCGAGGCGGGGAACAGCACCCCGCTTTCGATCGCCACGACCGGCACCGGCCCCTACACGATCACCGTCAACCTGGCGACTGATTCCGGCGGCAACGGCACCACCACGGCCAACCAGGTCATCGATCTGATCCGTGGCGACCTCACCGCCAGCAGCCTCATCGAGGTCGATCTGGGCGGCGCCGAGACCAATACCGGCGCCGGCGCGATCACCGCGACGATCAACACCAGCAACACCTCCGACGCCGGGACCCTGGGTGCCGCGGTCGGTACGATCAGCGCCGATGTCAGCACCGGCGAGTGGACCGGCGACATCACCACTGCGCTCTCTAGCTCGAACACCCCCGGGAAGCTGTTCCGCGTCTTCGCGCGCGGCACCTCCCCGAGCCTGGTAGACAGCCAGTACTCTGACGGTTTCAGCATCTATGTCACCACCCCGGCGATGAAGGTGTACCTTGAACCCATCGCCAAGGGCGACGGCAGCTACCTGATCAACAAGACCGGCGGCTATGCCGCGAATGCGACCACGCTGGTTCTCGATGGCGGCACGGAAACCACTTTCAACACCGACTCGCTCGACCAGCGGGAGGACCATAACGGGGTGGCGGACCTGCTGGTCGGCGACCAGATCATCTTCAACGGCGACGCCACCAAGGTGTATACCGTGGTCACCGGTGTGCGCGGTGCGACCGGCAGCATCACGATCACCCCGGGACTCAGGACCACGC
>JBIKMD010000038.1:0-11391 GCA_044359465.1 Myxococcota bacterium | reverse complement strand
TTCATTGGGCGCAAGTTTGCGACTGATGATGTCAAACGTGACACCACGCTCGTTCCCTACGCCGTGACGGAAGGCGCCAAGGGCGATGCTTACGTCACGGTGCGCGGCAAGCAGTACTCGCCACAAGAAATCTCGGCCATGATTTTGGCCCGCATGAAACAAACGGCCGAGGACTACATTGGCGAAGAAGTCGTCGATGCTGTGGTCACCGTTCCCGCTTATTTCAACGACGCGCAGCGCCAAGCGACCAAAGATGCAGGCACCATTGCCGGGTTGAACGTCGTTCGTATTGTCAACGAGCCGACGGCCGCTGCGCTCGCCTATGGTCTCAAAGAGAAAAAGAATCAGAAGGTCGCCGTGTACGACTTGGGTGGCGGCACCTTCGATATTTCTATCCTCGAGCTGCATGATGGCGTGTTTAACGTGCTTGCGACCAACGGTGATACACACCTTGGTGGTGAAGACTTCGACAACCTGATCGTCGACTGGCTCGCAACGGAGTTCGCGTCTCAGAATAATGGTCTGGATCTGCGCAAAGACAAGATGGCGCTGCAGCGGCTCAAGGAGTCTGCAGAAAAGGCCAAACACGAATTGTCCAGCGCGCTTGAGACGGACATTCATCTTCCGTTCATCACGGCCGATGCCACCGGTCCCAAGCATCTCAGCGTCAGCATTTCGCGTGGCAAGCTCGAAGCGCTCACCGAGCATTTGATCGAACGCTCGATTGAGCCGTGCAAAGTCGCGCTCAAAGACGCCGGCCTCTCTACGGATAAGGTCGACGAAGTGATTTTGGTTGGCGGCATGACGCGTATGCCCCGCGTACAGGCCCGCGTCGCAGACTTCTTCGGAAAAAAAGCGAACAAAGGCGTGAATCCCGATGAAGTGGTCGCCATTGGTGCAGCCATCCAAGGCGCCGTCCTCAAGGGCGACGTCAAAGACGTTCTGCTCCTCGACGTGACCCCGCTGTCCATGGGCGTTGAAACCGCAGGCGGCGTCTTCACGGCGATCATTCCCAAAAACACGACGATTCCGTGCAAACGCGGCCAGACGTTTTCGACTGCCGTCGACAATCAGCCCATCGTCAATGTGCATGTTCTGCAAGGCGAGCGGCAAATGGCGGACGACTGCCAGTCTCTTGCACGCTTCGAGCTCGTCGGAATTCCGCCGGCGCCGCGTGGTGTGCCGCAAATCGAAGTGAGCTTCGACATTGATGCCAACGGCATTCTCAATGCGTCGGCCAAAGACCTCGGCACGGGTAAAAAACAGCAGATCAAGATCACGCCAACGAGCGGTTTGAGCGAAGAAGACATCAAACGCATGGTGGCCGACGCAGACAAGTTCAAGGGCGATGACTCCAAAAAGAAAGAGCTCGTCGAGCTGCGCGTGAACGCCGAAGGTCTGATTTACACGACCAAAAAGTCGCTCGAAGAATATTCGAACATGCTCACGCCCGTGGACATCGACTTGATTAAGGTGGATCTGGAAGCGCTCGAGAAAGTACTCGAAACCAAAGACCCGCCCACGCTCAGCGCTGCCTTCAAACGGCTCGAGCAATCCTCGCATCGCATTGCTGAAATCATCTACGAGCAAGCGTCCAAAGAATCCCAGTAAAGCGCCGGTATGGCCTTGAGCTAGCGCTTGCGCTATCTGTGTTTTGCTGTGGCGAAACGCGATTTTTACGACATCTTGGGCGTGCCTCGCGACGCGGATCTAAAGGCGATCAAAACCGCGTACCGTAAGCTCGCGCACAAATTTCATCCGGACAAAAATCCAGATGATCAGGTGGCTGCGGCGCGTTTTCGCGAGATCAGCGAGGCCTACGAAGTCCTCAGCGACGAGAGTAAACGCGCGTACTACGACCGCTTTGGTAGTGTGGGCGACAGCGCGTTTGCGACAGGCTTTGGCGCAGCGGGCGCAGGCTCTGTGGGTGACATCTTTTCTGATATTTTTTCGGACATCTTTGGCGGACGCACCAAGACGCGCAACAAAGAGGCTGGCCGAGACCTACGCTACAACTTGGATCTGACCTTCGAAGAAGCGGCGCTCGGCGCTGAAAAACAAGTCGTCATTCCGCGCTGGAAGACGTGCAGCAAATGCACCGGTACGGGCGCAGCGGCTGGCTCCACGCCGCAGTATTGCCAGGCGTGCGGCGGCACCGGCGAGGTTCGTGTTCAGCAGGGCTTCTTCTCCGTCGCAAAGACCTGCGGCTTTTGCCGCGGGCGTGGGCGCACCATTTCGGATCCTTGTAAGCCGTGCGGCGGCGTCGGGCGCGAGCGTGTGGAAACGCCGTTCACCGTGCATGTGCCGCCGGGCTCTGATGATCAGACCGTGCTGAAGTTTTCAGGCGAAGGCGAGCCGAGCACGAGCGGCGGCGTACCTGGTGATTTGCGCATCGTGCTCGGTGTGAAGCAGCATCCGCTGTTCTTGCGAGAAGGCGAAAACATCACCTGCCGCGTTCCGATTTCTTTTGCGCAAGCGTCGCTCGGTGCGTCGCTCGATGTGCCTACGATTGACGGCCGCGTGCGCATGAAGGTGCCGCCCGGCACGCAATCTGGGCGTGTCTTCCGCCTGCGTGCCAAAGGGCTTCCCTCGCGTGAAGGCAAAGGCCGCGGCGATCAATTGGTCACCGTGCACGTGGAAGTGCCGCAGGAGCTGAACGAGCGTCAGCGGCAGATTTTGAAAGAGTTCGATGCGCTGATGGGCAAAGACGCCGAGCCCGAGCAGCGTGGTTTTTGGGACAAGGTCAAAGAGCTCTTTTCCTAAAACAGTCCGTTTGCCTCAAAGATACGGTTTGACTGGGCCGAACGATCGTCGGTGAACCGGTGTGCAGCCGAGCTTTGCGAGCGCCTTCAGATGTTCAGGCACCCCATAACCCTTGTGCTTTGCAAAGCCGTAACCTGGATACTTTGCGTCGAGTGCGAGCATCATCGCGTCGCGTGTGGTTTTGGCAATGATGGACGCCGCAGCGATCGAGAGGCTCTTGCCGTCGCCGCCGATGATAGCTTCTTGAGGCTGCGGCAACGCCTGCAGCTTGCGCGCGTCAATGAGTAGCACCTCGGGTGTTTGTTTGAGGCCTTCAACGGCGCGGCGCATGGCGAGCAAACCCGCGTGATAGATGTTGAGGGTGTCTATCTCTTCCACTTTGGCGAGCCCGAAGGCCCATGCGATCGCGTTTTGTTTGATCTCGCTCGCGAGCTTTTCACGCGTTGCGGCGTCGACCTTCTTGGAGTCGTCGAGGTACTTCAGCTTGTAACCTGGCGGAAGAATGACGGCGCCCGCGACGACTGGTCCAGCGAGTGGGCTCATGCCCGCTTCATCTACGCCGGCGATGAGCGTCATGCCTTTGCGGAGCCAGCGCTGCTCGTAGGTGAGCATGCGACGTAGACGTTGGCCTTCCGCGCGATTGGCTGAGCGGCGGCGCTCAATCGCAGCGAGCAAACGTTTGGCTTCGCCGCGTGGGTCGCTGGCTAGTTGCGCCTCTAGCTCGCGGGGAAGCGAGCGACCTTGTTCGACGTAACGTTCGCGTAGCTCGGCCCAGCGCATGGTGCGTGTTTTGACACGGTGGCGGCTGGTTGTGAACCGGTGGCGCTTCTTGGGGTTTCGATTGCTCTGGCGCGCCCGCGCTCCCGCCTGAGCATGCAGTGCCGCCCGGCAACACGCTCCTGGCATTCGGCTTGTTGTTTTCAGAACGGCGCGTTTGGCTAGTTTGGTTTTCTATCTACGAACGAACGCTTTGGGCGTCGCTACGTTGCCAAGCGACACCGCACGCTCAGGCTACGCGCTGATCCGGTGATGCGCGACTGCAGTGCCTGGGGTGCGGGGATGGAAGAGAATTGGAACGAAGCTCTAACGAGAAGAGAGTCGCTACTTGCTGTAAATAGCTGCGCCCCTCTATTTCATAGCTATAGTGTCGAGATGCTAAGAACCAAGTTGTTGCTTCTCCTCGTTGGCACCGTTGCCGCGTGTTCACCGAAAACTATCGCGCTCGGGTCGGCCTGCTCGACGGCTTCCGACTGCGGCTCCGGCGCGACATGCTCGGGGTCAATTTGCGTGGCTGGATGCGCGACCGACAAAGACTGCGTCGCTGGGAACTCTTGCACCAATGCGGTGTGTGTACCCTCCGCGGCCGCCGGTACCGGAACCTTCTCAATTACGTCGGTGGAGGGAAACGGCGTTTCCATCAGTGGTCAGAAACGTGTGCGATCCGGGTTTGTGGTTTCTGGTACCAGCCTCGACGGAACAACGGTGGCCAAACTCATCAACAAGTTAACGCAGGAGACCTTGGACTTGGTGATTTCTAAAGCCGAGGCGAGCACTTTGGAGGTCACTCTTCCTGCACAAATCGGAACATGGGTGAATGCTTCAACTGCATCGGCCATGACGCTTCAGTTGACGCATGCCACGCTCGGTAGCGCCACGCGCGATGTATCGCTTTTAGTGGGTGAGCCCGGTGTACCAGGCAACACTGGGCCTACAGGCGCTGCCGGGACGCCCGGCGCCAACGCTGTAATCAACCCAATCCGACGCCAGATTAACATCAACGTGTTCTCGCTGTTCTTGGAAGATGCGACCTTCGACAAGATCAATGGTGTGAATGTCCCGAACGCAAACACTGGATCGTGGAATTGGAGCTGGATGGTTCCACCCGACTACGTACCAGGGTCTGACGTAGATATTCTCCTCAGCGCAATTCCGCAGACACCAGGCGGAAACTGCACGGCTGACGCACGCAACAACTCGGTCTATTTGCATCGACCAGGAACCAACGGCAATGTGGGCGGGAGTATCAGCTTGATTGGAACAGGCGCGGCGTTCTCGTTCACCGCCGTCGGCGACGCAAGGACTGCGCGTTTTCGCCTAACGCCCGGTGTACCCCTGCAAGCTGGAGACTTTATGAACCTGAGTATGTTCCGAGCAGACTCGGACGTCACGCTCGATACCTGTCCGGCGTCGTATTTCATCGTGGCTCTCGCAATGGAATACACGTCGGCGCAGTGATCCACGCTAACGGTCACTCGTCGCTCACATCAGCAACTTTGGGCGCTCCATAAGACGTACGAAATCGGCCAAGGGACCGGGTGTGCGCCGATATTCTTCAGAACGGCAGGCCTTGCGAGCACCGCGACTGGTTCTCCTTCGGTCCCAGGATCGGCCTCAACGAATTTTGGCGTTCTCGCTGGCAAGCAATGAAGTTGCGATGGCGCAGTCCCTATTGCGTGCTAGGGCTTGGATGGTGCGTAAGTTCCGCTTGATCTGGCGCGCCCGCGCTCCCGCCTGAGCATGCAGTGCCGCCCGGCAACACGCTCCTGGCATTCGGCTTGTTGTTTTCAGAACGGCGCGTTCGGCTAGTTTGATCTTCCATCTGCGAACGAACGCTTTGGGCGTCGCTACGGTCGTTCAGAACTGGCAGTTCCTGCATTCCAAAAGGGTAGCGTGCCTGTCCTATTCCCGTTCGTACTCAAGCGCTGAACTGCTTCTCGCTAGAACTTCGTTCCAACTTCTTGGCCATCCCCGCACCCCGGGCGCTGCATTCGCCTATCACCGGATCAGGCGGGAGCGCGAGCGCGCCACCTCAAGCGACACTCAGCGACACACGCACCCTCTGCTGCGGGAGAGCTTGGTGCCGGCCTCTCGCTTGCGATGAAGCTCATTCGCTGAGAAGATCGTCCAAAGAGCGCCTGTTCGTTGTGTTGGTGCAATAGGCCCAGGACCGGCCGGTGAAAGTGAGTAACTATGGACCCCTTCCATCGCGATCTTCCTTTTCTCGCTCGGCTTCTCCCCAGGTCTGTAGTGGGCCGGCGCACGCTACCGCTCATTCGTCGATTGGCACCGCCGCAAAGTGGAGAGCGCGTGTTCAAACCAAAGAGCGGCACGTCACGCGGGGTGATGCTTTGGATCCACGGCGGCGGTTTGGTGATCGGAACCCCCGCAATTGACGACGCTGCCAATCGTTTGTTTGCCGAGAAGCTGGGGATCACCGTGGTCGCGCCGGCCTACCGATTGGCACCAGAGCATCCCTATCCGGCCGCGCTTGATGACTTGTGGGATGCGCTTCAGCGCGTGAAACAACTCGGTCAGCCCATCGTCGTCGCAGGGGCTAGTGCTGGTGGTGGGCTCGCTGCAGCGCTGTGTTTGCGCGCAAGAGAGAGGGGAGACGCCTCGATCCGCTTTCAGCTTCTCATTTATCCCATGCTCGACGATCGTACGACGCAGCAAAGCTTTGATGAGCGCAACATGCGCCTATGGAACAACGCCGCCAATCGTTTTGGGTGGGAGTCCTACCTTGGTAAACGTACGGAGCTTCCAGCGGAAGCGGTGCCGGCGCGCGCAGCGTCGCTCGCGGGCCTCCCGCCAGCGTGGATCGGTGTTGGTACAAATGACCTCTTCCATGATGAGGACGTCGCGTATGCCGGGCGCCTTCGCGCTGCCGGCGTCAACACCGAGCTCGAGGTCGTCCCCGGCGCATTTCACGGTTTCGACATTTTCACTGGTGCGCCTGTCGTCAAGGCCTTTCGTGCGCAACAGCTGCGCGCGCTCGATCAGGTTTTTTCGCACTGATTGGGATGTGGCAGGACAAAACGCAGTCTCAACTTCAAGCGGCGAAACAGACACAACGTGGGATACTGTGAGAGTGCAAAAATCCGCTCTTGTTGTTGCCGCGCTAGTGCTGGGCGGTTGTCCCGGAGGAACGAGCCGAGGTGATCTTTTTGGCCTTGATGAGTCCTCCTTCGTTTTAACGGTTGCCGATGCGCCCGCCGTGCTCACAGCTGGTGAGACGAGCCGTGTGCGTGTCACTGTGACACGCACGAAGGGCCGCACCGAGGCGATAGGTAGCATCAACTTCAGCGTCACGTCGCCGCCGCAAGGTCTCTCGGTCACGGGAACATTGTCTCCGGCCGAGAATGAGGGGTCGCTCGCGCTCGTCACGTCGTTGACGACGCCGCCGGGCCAGTACGAGCTCACGCTGATTGGCAGCTCAGACGGACGAATCGCGGCGGCGAGCTTCTCGTTGCTGGTCAGTGGGTCCGGTGTCACGGTGGTGACCGGTCCTCCTGGAGTTCCGGTGTTTTCCTACCCGACGAACCCCGCTGTCTATACGCGCAGTGTTTTGATCAGCCCAAACACGCCCATCCTTTCGAGTGGCGGGCCGGTGAGCGGGTGGGCTATCACGCCTGCACTACCGCTCGGTCTCGCGTTCGACACTACGAACGGCTCGATCAGCGGAACGCCTGCGGTGGTTTCCCCTGCAACATCCTATAGTGTGACAGCCGTAGGCGCAGCGATGAACACGATCGTTTTGCTCACGCTCAGCGTGAACGAGCTCCCTCCGATGGCGCTCAGCTACACAACCCCTACCGCTACCTATCCAGTAGGAACGCAGATAGCACCGAACACACCGAACACGACCGGCGCGCCGATTACGTCCTATTCGGTGAGCCCGTCGCTCCCGAGTGGTTTGTTGTTGGACACCACGACCGGCGTCATTAGCGGCACGCCTACGATCGACACCGCGGAGCAGTCCTATACAATCACGGGATCGAACTCCGGTGGTTCGACCATGGCAACCATCACCATTACGACTGTAAGTGCGTTGAGCAACATCAGCTACGCAACGAATCCTGCAACCTATCTGCAGAACGCGGCGATCGCAGCGAATGCACCGACGGTCTCGGGCGGCACGCCGACGTTGTTCATGGTCGCACCCTCGCTGCCCGCCGACCTCTCCTTGAATGCCTCGACTGGTGTGATCACGGGCACACCAAGCGTGCAGCAGGGAGCCGCGAACTACGTTGTTACGGCCTCCAATGCGATCAACTCCGTGCAAGTGTCTCTGTCGATTGCTGTGACGCTAGCGTGCGCTGGTCAGTGTGTGCCCTCTGCGCCGAGCGGCTGGAGTGGGCCGGTTGCGATTCGTACGGGCGCTGCGGGCTCCTCGCCGGCGTGTACAGGAAGTTTTCCTAGTCAGAGCCCCGCGCTGATGCACTCGGGCCTCAATGCTCCGCCAAATGACTGCTCGAATTTTTGTAACCCGGGGCTCGGTTGCGAAGTGCAGTGTTACTATTGGTTCTACACGCAGCCCTCGTCCTCCAACGGGACCTGCGGTGGTAACAGTGGCGGCACCGGCAACAATACCAACGGGTGTCTGCGTATCGAGCAGCCTTGGCAAACTTACGGCAACGACGTGCGAATCCAAGGTGACGCGCCGTATTGTAGACCAACGTATGGAAGTCTCCAAAGCACGCCTGCCTCTTGGACCTCGGACGCGATCACTTGCTCAGGGACGCCGCCAAGCGGCGCTTGTTCTGCGGGCAACACGTGTCAGAGTGCGACCGCTGCGCCATTCGAGGCTCAGATGTGTGTCTGGCTACCAGTCGTAGGCGACCCGGATCCGGTCACTTGCCCAGGAAGCTATAGCTCGAAACGGGTGTTCTATACGGGAATGAGCGACAACCGAAGCTGCTCGCAGTGCAATTGCTCCCTGAATTCAGCGGGTTGTTCGTACAACATTCAGGCTTGTTCCGGTTCCTGCCCGTCGACGTGCAGTGGTTCGAACCTCGTCAATACCTGCGTGACGGGTTCATCGTACAATGCCCCCCGTGATTACAGCGTCTCGCGTACGCCCTCGGGTTCCTGCAATACAACCTCGAGCTCGTCCCCAACAGGGAGTGCTACTGGGACAGGCGCGATCGTCGTTTGCTGTCAGCCGTGATGCGACGGGAGCGCTTGTGATGCGAAAAAAACGCCTGTAGACCGGCCAGAATGCATGCTTTGCCTTTGATTGTTGCAGCGTTGTGCGTTGTCGCGATCGCCTACCGCTACTACAGCGCCTTCATTGCCGCGAAGTTGCTTGCGCTCGACGATTCGCGCGTGACGCCAGCGCATGCCATGCACGACGGTCACAACTATGTGCCCACCAACAAATGGGTGCTCTTTGGCCATCACTTCGCAGCGATCACAGGCGCCGGGCCGCTGGTGGGCCCCGTGCTCGCGGTACAGTTTGGATTCCTTCCTGGTTACCTCTGGATCTTGGTGGGTGTGGTGCTCGGCGGCGCTGTGCACGACTTCGTGATTCTTACGGCGAGCATGCGCATGAACGGCCGTTCGCTCGCGGAGATTGTGCGCACGGAGGTGGGGCCTTCAGCCGGTCTCGTTGCGAGCATCGTGATTCTGTTCATCGTGACCATTGCGATCGGTGTGATGGCAAAGGTCGTGGTGACGACGCTTGCCGAAAGCGCGTGGGGCACTTTCACGATTGGCACGACCATCCCCATCGCGTTTTTCATGGGCCTTTACATGCACACTTGGCGTCGCGGCCGCATTGGTGAAGCGTCGTTCATTGGTGTGGTGCTTCTTCTTGCGGCAGTCTACTTCGGCCGCGACGTTGCCGAATCGTCCTACGCATCGTGGTTCATGCTCAGCGAGAAGCAGCTCACCATTGCTGTGGCGGCGTACGGTTTTTTTGCGAGCGTGCTCCCTGTATGGCTCTTGTTGTGTCCGCGCGATTACCTGTCGTCGTACATGAAGCTCGGCACCATCGGTCTCCTTGTCATTGGCATGTTGATCGTGAATCCCGAGCTCAAAGTGCCTGCGTTCTCGCAATTCATGAGCGGCGGACCGATTGTGCCGGGCAGCTTGTTTCCGTTCATGTTCATTACCATCGCATGCGGTGCGATCAGTGGCTTTCACGGGCTCATTGGCAGCGGCACGACGCCCAAAATGATCGATAAAGAATCGCACGCGCGTGTGATCGGTTATGGCGCCATGTGTTTGGAGGCGCTGGTTGGTATTGTGGCGCTCATCGCTGCGGCCTCACTCGAGCAAGGTGACTACTTCGCGATCAATACGACGCCGGAAAAATTCGCTACGCTCGGTATGCACACGAGTGAGCTCGAGCGCTTGTCGCAAGCCATTGGAGAGCGGCTCGCCGGCCGTCCGGGCGGCGCAGTGTCTTTAGCGGTGGGGATGAGTCAGATCTTCTCAGGTCTTCCCAAGCTAGAGACGCTGATTTCGTATTGGTACCACTTTGCGATCATGTTCGAAGCGTTGTTCATTCTCACAACGGTCGATTCCGGTACGCGTGTTGCGCGCTTTTTGGTGCAAGAGTTTCTTGGCCGCTACCACACCAAGTTCACACAATCGGATTGGATGCCGGGCACCGTGATTTCCACCTCGCTCGTGGTGATGGCCTGGGCCGTTCTTGTGTGGACTGGCTCCATTACATTGCTTTGGCCGCTGCTTGGCATTTCTAATCAGATGCTTGCTTGTATTGCGCTTGCTACGGTGACGACGTTGCTCGTGAGCCAGGGCAGAGCGCGCTACGCGTGGGTCACGCTAGTGCCACTCGTCTTCGTCGCTGTGGCGACCGAGCTTGCCGCCTTTCAGCTCGTGACGCGTCAGTTCATCCCAAAGGGCAACTACATGCTCGCGACCATGGCCGTCGTCATTATGGGCTGTTTGTTGTTTGTGCTCGCCCATGCAGGCCGCAAATGTCGGGAGCTGCTGCGGACTTGACGCGCTGGCGCCCGATATTCTGGGCCATGACAACGAATCATTTCGATGTGCTCATTGTTGGTGCTGGGCTCGCTGGCGTCGGCGCTGCGTGCCACGTGCAGAGACTTTGTCCCAACAAGACCTTCGCCATTCTTGAAGGACGCGCTCAGTCCGGAGGGACGTGGGACCTGTTTCGTTATCCTGGCGTGCGCTCCGATTCGGACATGTACACGCTCGGTTATTCGTTTCGGCCGTGGACTGGGAAAAAGGCGATCGCCGAAGGCGGCTCGATTCTCAACTACATTCGCGAGACGGCGAAGACGTATGGCATCGACAAGAAAATCCTCTACAACCGGCGCGTCGAACACGCAGATTGGTCCAGCAAAGATGCGCGCTGGACGCTTGATGTTCGCGAAGGGGACGTCCTTCAGCGCTTCACTTGCAGCTTCTTGTTCACCTGCACGGGTTACTACGATTACGACGCAGGGCACGCGCCAACCTTTGGCGGTGAGGCCTCATTCAAGGGGCAGATCGTGCATCCTCAGTTTTGGCCTGAGGGCTTAGACTACGCCGGAAAACGCGTGATTGTGCTGGGAAGCGGGGCTACTGCGGTGACGCTCGTTCCCTCAATGGCGAAGCAGGCCGCGCACGTGACGATGCTGCAACGTTCGCCCACCTATGTGCTGTCGATTCCTTCTGACGATCACATGGAACCCGTGCTTCGTACGGTTCTCCCGCGCAATTGGGGCGCGACGCTGACGCGGTGGAAACACGTGCTGATCAGTCTCGCGTTCTATCAGTTCTGTCGGCGTTTTCCTGCGCAAGCACGTAAGCTGCTGCTGTCTGGTGTGAAACGCGCCACCAAGAAGAAGACAGACATGACACATTTTTCACCGCGCT
>JBIKMD010000834.1:0-3266 GCA_044359465.1 Myxococcota bacterium | reverse complement strand
AGTTGCCTTGCCAGTTGCTGAGCTGTAGCAATCCGCCAAGCACAATGAAGACGGCGAAGAACGCGCTGACACCAAACAAGCGCACCGCGTTGATGATGCGCGCGTTGTCTACCCGCTCGGCCTCGAGCGCCTGGTCGTAGAAGCTCGCCATGGGTTCCTTTTGTACCACAAGAAACTCTTAGCGGCGGCTAGGAGAACAAATGAGGCATGGGTCACGCTGCCTGACCTCTGTTGCGTTTCGTCACTAGCCGCGAGTGTGGCGCCTTAGTTCCGCGGTGTTTGGGCTTGGACTTCGCGCATCATGAGGCGCGTGAGCGTGAGGCTCAGCGTTGCAAAGTCCACTGGTTTTGTAAGGACCTCTGCGCCGCCCGAAGCTTGCAGGGTGTCCTTGGAATAGAGCGAAGCAAATGCGGTCACAAAAATGATCGGCGTCTGCAATGGCGCCACAGCGTTGTCTTTGGGTTTCGCGATGGGAAGGCCTTTGAGCACACGCGTGATCTCAATGCCGTCGAGCGATGATCCTTTGAGCTGAATGTCCATCAGGATGGCGTCGAAGCGATCTTTCGTGACGGCAGCAAAAGCTTCATGCGCGTTGCGTGCGCGTGTCAGCTTATAGCGAGATCGCAGCGCATGTTCGGCGACCTCCCAGTTCATGTCCTCGTCCTCCACGTAAAGAATTGAACGCGCGTTTTTTGGCAGCGCTGATTGCACCCTTTCAGGTTCAGGGGCGAGACGTGGCGCTTCTGTCCATGGGATATAGAAGTGAAACGTGGTGCCTTGGCCGAGCGTGCTCTCGCACCAGATTTTTCCGCCATGCAACTCTACGAGCTGACGCGAAATGGTGAGACCGAGACCGGTTCCGCCCTGTGCTTTGGTGTGGCTGCCATCGAGCTGGCGGAAGCTCTGAAACACGTTCTCGAGTTCCGACGCTGGGATGCCAGGACCACTGTCCGTCACTGAGAATTGCACCACAGGTTGGCGTTCGATGCTGCGGCGGGCCGCGCGGATTCGAATATCGCCGTGCGCGGGTGTGAACTTGATGGCGTTCCCCACCAAGTTGATGAGCACCTGCGTGAGGCGCACGCCGTCTGCCACCACAGTTGCAGGCGCGTCTGCGACGTCGAGGGCGAGCGTTTGGTGTTGAGCTTCGGCAAGACCGCTGAGCGTCTCAACCACTGTCTCGAGCAAGGGCCGGAGCTCTACAGGCCCTTTTTCTAGGGTCATTTTCGACGCCTCGAGTTTGGCGGCGTCGAGCAAATCGTTCACCACTTTGAGCAAATGCTTGCCGGCCTGCTCCACGCGGCGAAGCATGCGTTTGTGCTCTTCTGGTGCGTCGAGCTCACGCAGCAAAGTCGCGGGCACATTGACGATCGCATTGAGTGGTGTGCGCAGCTCGTGGGTGACGTTGGCTAGGAACTCGCGGCGCAGCCGGTTCGCCTGTTCCTCTTTCGCGAGCGCGTCTCGCACTTCTGAGAGTTGCCGTTGAATAAGCGCATCCCGCTCGGCGATCGCGTCCGTCATTTGATTGAACGTGCGCGACAAGCGATCGATCTCCGGCGCTCCGCCAATGGCGAGCCGCTTGTCGAGCTCGCCGCGCCGCAACGCATCGGCCGCTTCGCCGAGCACAACGAGTGGCCGCAGAAGTCGCCGGCCAGCAAGCGTTCCGAGCGCTGTACCGAGGACGAGCAACAGAGCGACGGCCATCAGTGTCGTTCGGACGCCGCTGTTGATCACGGCATCGACTTGCGCCTGCGCGGCGTCGATCTGTTTGTCTAGCGTGTTCGTGTAGATGCCGAAGCGAATGGTGCCAAAACGCTCGCCTTTGGGCGTGAGAATGGGCCCGGAAACCTCTAAAAGCCCATCTACCTCGCTCTCGCTCTCTTTTGCTGATTCGGCGGCAAGACGAGAGGAGCGATCATCGAGCACGGTGCCAATCAGTTTGGGATTGGTGTGCACAAGAACGCGCCGCGTGTTGTCCATGACCATGCCGTATTTGGTTTCCGGATCGTTCTTGACGGTCGCGGCAATGACCTCTGCCAAATACGGAAGCTCGCGGGCTTGTTCCTCGGCGGTCGTTGATGCGGCGACGCGTTGGGCAAACGTAGCAAGAATACGGGTCCGTCGCTGGCCCTTGCTGTGTAGGCTTGTGCGTAGCGTCTCGGCGCGCGCCTCGTTTTCTCGTTTGAGCTCGCTTGCATGGCGGCCAATGACCCAGCCGCTGATCGACAGGAGGACGATGAACAGCAGGGCGACGTTCGTAACGACAAAGCGTGCGGTGAGTCCCACCCTAAGGAGCTAACACCTTGTGCGTGAGATGCACGAGAACCCGCCGCAAGCCGTCTTTGATATGGACTTGCAGGATTTTTCGGGAGCATGTATTATTCCATCCGCATAGAATGATGAATGCCGATGTCGGCACCGGAGAACGACCCTATGACGAACTTCCTCGATACCAAGTTGCCCCTGTTTTCAGACGTGCCGCACAAGGTGAAAGACCTGTCCGCCGAGTCCGTGCGTTTTGGCCGTAAAGAAATGGAGCTCGCGCTGCACGAGATGCCGGGCTTGGCGTCGCTGCGTAAGGAATTTGGCGCCAGCAAACCGCTGAAAGGCGCGCGCATCATGGGCTCGCTGCACATGACCATTCAAACGGCCGTGCTCATTGAGACGCTTGTTGAGCTTGGCGCGGAAGTGCGCTGGGTGTCGTGCAACATCTTCTCCACGCAGGACCACGCTGCCGCCGCCGTCGCGATGGGCAAGGGTGGAACCCCGGAGAACCCGAAGGGCATCCCCGTGTTCGCGTGGAAGGGCGAGACCCTGCCCGAGTACTGGTGGTGCACCTACCAGTGCATGAACTGGCCGGACGGCCAGGGCCCGAACCTCATCCTCGATGACGGCGGCGACCTCACGCTCCTCGTCCACAAGGGCCTCGCCTTCGAGAAGGCGGGCAAGGTTCCCGCCGCGAAGCCGAGCGATGTCGAGGAGTACAAGGTCATCCTCAACCTCCTCTCCGACCTCGTCCGCGACAACAACGGCCTGTTCGCGCGCGTGGTGCCGAACATCAAGGGCGTCAGCGAGGAGACGACGACGGGCGTGCATCGCCTCTACCAGATGCAGGAGCTCGGCCAGCTGCTCTTCCCCGCGATCAATGTCAACGACGCCGTCACCAAGTCGAAGTTCGACAACCTCTACGGCTGCCGCCACTCGCTCGTCGACGGCATCATGCGCGCCACCGATGTCATGCTCGCGGGCAAGACCGCGCTCATCCT
>JBIKMD010000833.1:0-3274 GCA_044359465.1 Myxococcota bacterium | reverse complement strand
ATGACGTGGGCGCAGTTGCTCAAACGCACGTTTGCGTTCGACATTCTGCATTGCGAGCGCTGTAGTGGCCGCGCCCGCGTCATCGCTGCCATCACTGAGCGCGCGGTCATCGACAAGATTCTCACCCACCTGCACGCTTGCGGCGACGGCAATCCCGCTTCAGCTCGCGCGCCTCCGCCGCCTATGCGACAAGCGCGATTCCTCTAAATCTGTAACGGCCTTTGGTTGCGTCACTCGCAGCCCTGGTGCTCGTGTATCCTGTTCTCACTGCACCGCGCCTCCGTCTGCCTTCGCAATCGCTCAACGCCTACAAGATCGTCGATTCATTCAAAGCCTCTCACGGAAAATCAAACAATCTGGCCGCTAGGTCATTCGCTATTGAACCTCGACCCACGCAAATCGTATGGTCGGAAAGCTTATGGTCCGGGGTCTATGACCACCGTCCAGGGCGTACTGACCAATGCGCTCAGCAACAGCGAAAGCATACGTTATCCTACAATGTACGCCCCAGGGGGCGATCTCTCCAAAAAAGCGGCGTTTCAAGGTTCCAGCCTCGGTCTCGGTCACGTCCACGCCGAAGTGAACGATTGACACGAGGCCCGTGCTGCGAGATCCGCCCCTTCATGAACGAAGAAGAAATGAAAAAAGAGCTCGAGCGACTCAAAGCCGAGAACGAATCTTTGAAAAAGCGTGGCTCGAAGGGCGTTTCGATGAAGGTCAGCGAGAAGGGCGGCCTGTCCATCTACAGTCTCGGCCGCTTCCCGGTCACCCTCTACAAAGAACAATGGAACAAGCTGCTCGACATGGCCGATGACATCCGCGGCTTCCTCAAAGAGAACGACGCGCAGCTCAAAGCCAAGGAATAATGGTGCAGTTCTCGGCGCTGTCAAAGGCGCTAGAAGACGCCAAGGTGCTCGCGCGCACCGATGACTCCCTTCGCGTTGAGGGGAGGTATCGAGGGTTTTGCGTTCGTCTAAGCGCGAGGCGCGACCCAGAGACTGGCGACGAGACGCTGGCGATAGAGATAGATGCTCCAGGGAGCGTCAACCTCCATCGCGACTCCACCTTCACCACTCTGATGAGCGGGCGTGATCTTCAGCTCGGCATTGCCGAGTTCGACCAGCTCGTTCGCATAGGTCAAATCGACGAGCGCCAAGCGTTTGCGTTGTTCGACGCCGCGACTCGCGCGCAGGTGATGGAGCTGCTTCGCCGCGGAGGCTCCTTCGATTTTGGCGTGGCGAAGCTGACGCTCTCGACTGTGCCTAGCGTCGAGACTCTTCGTGAAGAGATGCAACGTTGCATCGCCATCGCTGAGCGCATGAGCGAGGTCAAAGCAAACGTGACGCAGGCGCTCCAAAAGAACGCTATGCATGAGGCGGACGAGACGTTTCGTGCTCGCTGCTTGCGGCTACTCGAAGCACGAGAGCAGTTGACGCCCGAGATAGCAAAAAGCGCTCTACGGTGCGTGTTGCCTCTCTGTCAGCTCGTCGGCGCCCGCTTCCTTCGTGATGTCCCGGTGATGACGCGCCTCGCCTGCGAGCAGCCTAGTGTCTCGCGCGCGGCGCTCGAAGATCTCATTGCCTGGAAGATGATGCCTCCTCTCGAGAAGCTGCTCGGCGCGTTTGCGCTGGAACATTCGCTCGAGTGGCAGAAGCAGGTGCTCGTGGACGTCGAGCTTCGGGGCGAGCTTCGCCACTTAGCGCAGCTGCAGACTGCGACTCGCAACGTTTCGCGCGAGCTCCGCGGACATGTCGCGCGTGCGAGCCGAGCGATTCGCGACCGCGCTCCGGCCGGCGCCGGCGAGCTTTCTCTCTCAGAAGATCGCGCCGGCGCTTTGTCCAAGGATTGACGGAAAAACTAGGGCAGTCGCGACGGCGCTTGGAGATCGATCATCGAGGGATTCGACCTCAAACGGTAGAGCGTCTCTTCCAGGCGTTCGCGCACGTTCAGGGAAGTCTCCGAGTGAAAGGTGCTCAGCAGCTCGAGCTTATCTGCCGCCGCAAGGACATCCTTGACCGTTGCTTGGCCCCGCATCCAGCGGTCGTAGGTGGCGTCGGCAACGTTCACGATACAATCGAGCACGGCCAAGTTGTCTTCCGCGCTCGGAAGCTTGCCGCTGATGTCTCGCTTCATGCCGTCCGCGTAGGTCACGTGTGCAACGAAGTCGCGCCCCGATTGTTCGATATCCACCTCGGTGGGCAGAGCAAACCCCGCCGAAAGACCGAGGAAGCGGCGATCGACACCTTCCGTAGGCGGCTTGCTCAGCATGAAGCTTCGTTTGTTCAACTCTTCGACCCACAGGTCGATTTCACCAGTCAGCTTGATGTTGGGCTTTCGGGCGACCGCTGACTCTCGTTTCAGGAATGTAGCTGGCGTGCTGATCGGTTGCTCAAGGAGCTTGGAGCCAAAGTAGACATTGAACTTTAGAAAATCGATGAGCTCGCATGCGGCATCGATCTCCGCCTGGTACATGTTTTTGCTCTGCCCGAGCATCGTCGCGGCATTGATGGTTTTCCGCCAAGGGCCCGCGAGCAGATCTGCTGCACGCATAAAGATTCGCGCTCGTTCATCGAACGTCAGCGCGCTCCACGCAGGTGCGGCCTGGAGGCAATTCTCGATGGCCGACAGGGTGATCGCTTCTGTTGCGTGCCTCGCTGGTACGAGAGCATCAGCGAGGCGCTGAAGATGTTGCCGCCTGCAGAGATGTCGCCGACGGGGTCGTTGCCGGTGTCTTTGATGTTCTGACGTTTGGGCATCAAACCGAGTTGCGCCGTGAGATCCACGGAGAAGCGACCTTCGAAAAATTTGAGCACATCAGGAAATCGAAAGCCCACACCTAGGCTCAGCGTGTGCGTGTCGTTGTCTAGCAGGTTGGTTCCGCTCGTTTGAATCGGCACAGAAAATACAGCGCGTCCTAGCGGCGGGACAGATTGTCCGAATATCGGACGCGCGTCAGTCTAGCGATGCGAGACAAAACAAGGCGATAGAACCGATCACCAGACGGGCCGTGTTCTTGCGTCGTCGCGAGGGCTTTGTATCGACCTCGCTGCCCACAAAACAACACGCTGCGCCGCATCCTCGTTCACTCGCTCACCCAAACACGAGCCGAGCTCGAAGCTTCGGATGTGTATTTGCCTCGCTTCGTTTGGCGTGAGCTCGAGAGCATTCTCGGGTGCGGGGTCATCGAGCGAGGCTTCGTTCGCGTTGTCTGCGCGGACTGCAAGCACGAGCGACTCGTTGGGTTTTCCTGCAAAGGCCGCGCAGTTTGTAGTTC
>JBIKMD010000831.1:0-3275 GCA_044359465.1 Myxococcota bacterium | reverse complement strand
CCGCGCCGTCAAAAAACCATCGATATGGGCGCGCATGTCCGCCAATGACTCACTGAGTCGATGGCCACCCTGCGCATACACCACGAGCTGCACGTTCTGGGCGTCGGCAAAACGCTGGCTGGTCTCGAGCGGTACTTCCGTATCTTTGGCACCGTGAAACACCAGCGTGGGTGTCAAAAAGCTGAATTTTGTCCCGTCATAACGCTGCGCATCGGCATAAAAATCATAGTTCAAATGCGTAAAATCGGGTCCGTAGACCCAGCGCCCATTGTCGCGAAGCTCGAGCACTCCCGCCTTTTTCCAACGCTCCAAATTGTCTGGTCCAAGGCGGCGTCGCCACAGCGCGCTCAGCTCGAACGCTGGCGCAATCAACACCAGCGCAGACGGACGTTTGCCTTCGCGCTGGTTTCTCTCGGCAAAGAGCGATGCAACGAGCCCGCCGTAAGACGAACCAAACACCACCAGCGCGCGGTCTCCAGGTATCTGCGCCGCGGCGGCATCGACGATAGCGAGACTCTTTGTCACGCTCATGGAGCGAAAGTCGCCGCCATCCAGCCGGGGCGCCACGAAGGGCACACCCTTGCTCGAAAAATGAGCGCGAAACAGCTCGGCTTTCTCGCTCTGCGGCCCTGAGGCGAAGCCATGTAAATAAACGATACCGTAGCGCACGAGAGACTCCTCCGCTTAGTATAGAACGGAATGGATCAAGGTCCCACCTTCCGATTGATGACGTACAACATTCGTAAGGGACTCGGTCCAAACGGCAAGGGAACCTTCACGCAGCCCCTGGCCGAAGCCATCAAGGCCCACCCGCTCGATGTGCTGATGTGCCAAGAAGTGTTCCACGGCGTAGATGACGAAGGCCAGAGTGACATCCTCAGTGAAACACTAGGTCTGGCGGCTATTTACCGTGCCAACAAACACCGCCGAGTGGGTCACCACGGGAATGCGTCCTTTACCTCGCTGCCCATTGAGCTCGTGCAGAACTTCGATGTGTCGACGAATCCGATTGAAAGGCGTGGTGCGCTCTACACGCGCGTGATGCTTGGCGACCACAAGCTGCATCTGTTCAACGTGCACCTTGGCCTGACCGAACGCCAACGCCTGACGCAGATGCAGCATATTCTGGGTTTGATGAACCGGCTCAGCGCGCCAACCGACCCTGTTTTGATCGCGGGAGACTTCAACGATTGGAACGCCAAGGTCGATCGTTTTGTGACCAGCGAGATGGGTTTGGTCAACGCCTTCGGCAACCCCAAACAAGCGATGCGCACGTGGCACACCAAACGGCCCATGTTCAATTTGGACCGTGTTTATACGCGCCATTTGCAAGTCACAGGCGCGCACTGTTTGCAGGGAGCGCCCTGGGTAGAGCTGTCTGATCACTTGCCTTTATACGTGGAGCTTTCAGCGCTTGCGCTTTCAGGGGCAGCCGGGCCATAGCCGGCGCATGCAAGAGCAAGCTGCGGTGAAAACGCGTAAGAAAGTGGACACCATCGCGAGGGGCTTTCAGTACCTCGAATCCATTCAAAGCCGGAACGGCGGATGGAAAGGCGACTACGGCGGACCGCTGTTTTTGGTGCCGGGTTATGTGTTCGCGCACTACGCCACCAAGACGCCTCTGCCAGCCAAGGTCCAAAAGGGCCTGACCAAGTACATCGAGAGCGTGCAAAACGAAGATGGCGGCTTTGGTCTGCACATCGAGAGCAAGAGCTACCTGTTCACAACGACGCTCAACTACGTGGCCATGCGGCTCATGGGCGTCGCAGCAGACGCGCCATCCGCGCGGCGCGCTCGCGAGTGGATCCGAAAACAACCAGGTGCGGCGCTGGGCATTCCATCGTGGGGAAAATTTTGGCTCTGCACGCTCGGTCTCTATGACTACCGCGGTCTCAATCCCGTGCTGCCTGAGCTGTGGCTCTCGCCGCAGTGGCTCCCCATTCACCCGTCGCTCATGTGGTGCCACGCCCGCGTGATCTACTTGCCCATGTCTTATCTCTACGGACGGCGCTGGCGCGTGCCGGAGACGCCCTTGCTCACGGCCATTCGCGGCGAAATCCACGATCGCCCCTTCGAGTCGATCGATTGGGATAACGCGCGTGGGTATGTGCTTCCGAATGACGTGTACACGCCACATACGCGCGTGTTGAAGCTCGCCAACCGCGTACTCAATGCGGTGGAGCGTGGGATTTCTTTATTGCCGCCGCTCCAACGTTTGCGTGAGCGCGCGCTCGATGAAGTGATGGACCAAGTCAAACAAGCGCAGCTCGATAGCAATTTCGTCGACCTCGGCCCCGTGAACAAAGCGCTCGACACCATTGCTTGTTACGCCGCCGAACCAGACAGCGAACACACGCGCAAATCCATCGAAGCGCTGCCAGAGTATCTCTTCGACGGCGAAGACGGCCTCAAGGTGCAGGGCTACCACTCGTCAGAACTGTGGGACACGTCCTTCGTTTTGCAGGCGCTCGCCGCAAACGATCGCCGCGAAGAATTCCTGCCCATGGTCAAACGTGCGTACAAGTTCATCGACAAATCGCAGATCAAAGAGAACACGGATCGCCGCGAGAAATACTACCGTGACGCCGTCAAAGGCGGCTGGGGGTTCTCGAATGAAGTGAACCGGTGGCCGGTGTTCGATTGTACGGCAGACGGCCTCAAGTGTGCGATTGAGTACAGCGACCTTGCGGACAAGCCCATTCCCGCCGAGCGTTTGATCGAGTCCGTCGACTTCTTGCTCGTAGGGCAAGAGACTAGCGGCGCATGGTGTTCATATGAAAAGCGCCGCGCCAATCCGCTCATCGAGTTGATCAACCCGTCTGAAGTGTTCGGCCGGATCATGACCGAATATCCTTACGTGGAGCTCACGGCCGCATCGATGATGGGCCTCGCCAAAGCGCGTGATCACTTTGGTGCAGAGCTCGGTGAGGACCGCCTTGCACGCATTGAAAAAGCAATGCGTGAGGGCGAGCGTTATCTGCGAGACTCACAACGCGCCGACGGCAGCTGGGAAGGCTCGTGGGCCGTGTGTTTCATCTACGGAACGTGGTTCGGCATCAGCGGCCTCCGCGCCGCAGGTGTGGACTCAGACGATCCAGCGATCAAACGTGCCGTGGCGTTCGTGCTCAGCAAACAACTGCCAGACGGCGGCTGGGGCGAGAGCTACCTGAGCTGCGAAACGCGCGAGTACGTGCAGCACCCAGACGGCTCACAGGTGGTGATGACAGCGTGGGGTGTGCTCGCGCTGCAGAAGTCCGAGCGTAAAGAAGCAGCCG
>JBIKMD010000832.1:0-3275 GCA_044359465.1 Myxococcota bacterium | reverse complement strand
CCACGACCGAAAGGGTGGTCGTTGACGTGGGAATCTTTATGTCGTCGCCCTGGGTGATTTGCGTCGGATCCGAGGCGTAGCTCTTGATCAAGAACACCAAGATGATGGTGAACGCGTCCATGAGCGCAACGATGTTGAGCTCGCCTGAGTGATCTTCTTCGTGCTTGCCGGCCTTCTTGGCTTTCTTCTTGAGCTTACGTTCGTGCGCTTCGTGTTCTTCGTGCTCGATCTGCGCAAGCGTGTGCGCATCTGGCGCGCCCATGGGACCCGCTGATGCGTGGACTGGCTCTTCGACGTTCTCGGACATAGTCTTCTGAACCTTACTGCGCGAGGCCCGGGCTGAGCATCACATCAGGAAAAAGAAGGTTGTTCGGCTCGGACTGGCGCGAAGCATCCATGACGCCCACGATCACTTCGTACGGTGTGCCTGGATCGCCTGTGACGATCACTTTTGTTTCGTTGCGGAAGGCACTCTTCACTTCAACCAGTTTTTTGGTCAGCGCCGCGTAGTCGTATTTGCCTGCGACTTTCGGAATCGAGGGCTCGTTGCTGCTGCCCGGCGCTGGGAGCACACCGCCGTTGCCTGCAACGAAGAAACCCTTGGGCGAAATCGCGATGGTCAAATTGAGTGGCGGTTCTTTCGGTTCGTCAGATTCGCCACTGCCACCGCCAATCGCCGGTGCGCTGACGTTGATGACGCCAAACTGCACGAGACCAGTGGACGAGAGCATGAGGAACAGAATCAGATTGACGACAATGTCCATGTACGGAACGAGGTTCAGCTCGCCTGCGGCCTCTTCCGTGTGTCGTTTCAACTTTCTAGACATGGCAACGCTCCGAAACCACTAACGAGTCGATTGACGAACGCTTACGCTGGCTTCTGTTCAGTGGCTGCGGCCGCTGGCGGCGCTTGCAGCGTGCCTTTGTTGCGGGCGATCAGCAGGTTCTCGAGCTTCACCGAGTACTGGTCAATCTCTTCGATGATGCGTTTGGTCGAGTTGGTCAGCATCAAGTGGAAGGTCATGCAGAAAATGGCGATGAGCAAACCGTAAGCGGTGTTGTTCATGGCTTCCGAGATGCCTTCTGCGAGAATGCGCGCTTTTTGATCCGGCGTCGCCAAACCGACGGCGCGGAAACACGCGATCAAACCGAAGATGGTGCCGAGCAGACCGATCAGCGTTGCCAAGTTGGCGATGGTCCACAGTGACGGCGTGCGCTTTTGAATTTCTGGCACGACCTCGAGCGTGGCTTCTTCCATCGCATTCTGGATCTCGACCGAGCCTTTGTTGGCGCGGGTCAGGCCAGCTTTGACGACTTTGGGTAGTGCGGCCGCGGGCGCGGCGTTGCAGAGCTTGATGGCGCGATCGATGTTGTTCGCCATGACGAGCTTTTGCACCTGCGCCATGAAGGCGTTGGCGTTCGTATTGTAGCGGAACAAAAGCGCGATCACGCGATCGATCACGATCGCAATCGCGATGATCCACGTCACCGAGTTGATGAGAATGAGGGAACCACCGTCTTTGTAAAACCTAGCCAATTCAGCCAGCATTGCGTTCGCTCCTGTGTCAGGGGGTTTGTAGCCCGCGCATTTGGCAATGCAAGTTTTAGGTGGTCACCGTTTGGTTTGTATGGTTAGCTTATCAGTATGCGCTTGCTGCTTGGCTCGCTGATTCTCACCTTCGCGGTGCAGGCCCACGCCGCTGAGCCGAGCAAACGCAAAGTCATTCGTCTCGATGCGCTCAAGGTCGAAGGACGCATCCAAAAGCCGCAAGCCTTCTACATCTTGCAGCGATCGAACCTGAACTATGACGGGCTCGAGCAAAAAGAAAACTTCCTCCCGCTCATTCACAAAGTCGTCGACGACAAACCGTTTTAACTAGGACACCGTGACTCAGGACGCCGTGAGCGATGCGCTTGGCTGGACGCCGCTGCATCACGCGTGTTTTTTTGGTGGACCGCTTGAATCGCTGGAACACGCCGCGGCGCTCACGGTGGATAAGCTCAGTGCCTTGCATTTGGCAGTGCTGGCGCGAAATCTGCCGCTCGTGCTGCGTCTACTCGAATCCGAGGAGGTGCGCGCCGCAGAGGCTCATCAGCGTTTTGCGACGACGCTCGCCGCGGAGCTCGGTGAGCTCGAGATACTCAGCGCGCTCCATGCGCGTCAGCTGCACAGTTACGATGACAATCACAACGTTCGTTTGCTGCGCGGGCTCGGTTGCGAGCTGGCCGTGGTTGCTCCTGGTGAGCACATGCAGTTCGAGCCCATTGAAGCTGAAGTGCTCGCACTGACGAACGATGTCGTCTTGCCACCTTTAGCAAGGACGCTCGTGCGAGATGCGACGGTCGAGACAGACGCCGCGGGCCAGCTTCAAAAACTGTCGAGTGAACGCTACGTGATCACCCGCAGTGCGGCGCCGCCAAAACGCATTGCTGCCGGATTCCTCCCGGATCCAGTGCGGCCCGTCACACCCATCGTGCAACGTCATTTGCGCGGAGAAACGATCTCGGACAGCGACTTGCTCTACGCGACCGAAGGGTTGTGTGCCCTGGGCTGCACCGAGACCGTGAAGCTTCTGGTGGGTGAGCGGGTCGCGTTCTGGACGAGCCCGGAGCCCGGCGCGAACGCCCTGATTCGTGCCGGTAGTCAGCGAGCGGTGGTTGATGGGTTGTTCGAGCTCATGCCCGACTCAGCGGCGAGCACACTCGTAGGCACCGCACATGAAGCGCTGCGCCTAGGACGCGCGTTCGTCGCCGATGGACTGCTGCGCCGCGGTCTTAGTGTTGATGCCGCTTGTGGTGGTGACAGCACTTTGCTCATGGCCGCCGTCCGAAGTCGCAAGCGTGACGTGGTGAAGGCGCTACTCGCTTGGCGACCAGACGTGAACCGGGTGTTGCCACTCGCGCAGCAGCAAACCGCGCTGCTGCTTGCCATCAATTTGAGCGAGCCCGAGTTGGTTGATGCGCTACTGAGCGCAGGGGCGGACCCCAATTTGGCTGGTGATGTGCACAACATTTACACGCATCCTCTCGCTGCGCTTGCGCGCTCTGATGTCTATCGTTCGAGCTTTCGTGCTCAGATCTTTTCGTCTCTGGTTCGTGCGGGTGCCAACCCGAATTGGCAAGCGCTCGACGGAAACACGCCGCTGCACGTGGAGCGTTACATCGACATTCAACAGTGGTTGATTGCTGCCGGCGCAAGTTTGGACATGCGCAACGCAGCCGGCCTCACGCCAGTGATGAGTGTGGTCTTTCATTCGTTCCCAGTGGCCAAAGCA
>JBIKMD010000829.1:0-3282 GCA_044359465.1 Myxococcota bacterium | reverse complement strand
CGGCACGAGCGGAGCCAACGACGTCATGCGGCAAGTGTATGACGGAGTGCTTGGCGCCTATCAAAACAGAATCGAAGCAGGAGGCGGCGCAGTATCGTTTTACCGTGACACTGCGGGGCGCATTGTTCCGTTGGTCTCGTTTCCCAGCAACATGTCCAAAGCCGATTGCGCCAAAATCCTCACAGACGCAGATGCAGCGGCACAACGCGTGGGCGATTTGGTCATGCAACAGGGTGAAGTCGATGGCGTGAAGCTCTCCGAGATCACAGACCCAGAAAACAAGAATTACAAAGGCGGCGCGCGTTTCGCCGTTGGAACGCAGCCGGCGGATGCAGGTAAACCCGTGTTCGCCGTCATCGATGCAGTGCGTTCGAGTTATGCAGACAAGCTTCCGCCCAGACTGCCCCAAACAAAGGGCGCACTGCTGGACAAGGCAAGCGATCTACAACCCATAGAATTTGATGCGAACGCGCATCCAAATGCGGACGCTGGAGCCCTCGCTGGCGCTCCTACCATTTTGGATCGTGCCGTCCGCAGACACCACGTGGAGCGCCTGGCAACAGAGGCTGGCGTCGATGTGAAGCAGGCGCTGGCCGACTTTGATCTGGTGAACACCCTAGACAGCGTGACCGGCCTCCATCCTGCGAGCGGTCTCGAGCCAACCATAAAAAATGCAGTACGCTACGCATCAGAAAAAGGAGGCACCGTCATTTACGGCGAAAGTGACGTCGGTGCTCTCGCCAGCGTGACCACCATGTTCTCGGATGCCATTGGCAAAGAGGCTGGTCGCGACCTCGCTGATAGAGTGGTCATTCGTCCCGTACTCGACCGCTACACGAAGAAAATTTCGGACAAGGTGAAAGACCTCAATGGCGAGGTTCACTTCTTCCGCAAGGGCGGAGACGAAATTGGCGAAGTCATCATTCTACCGAGCACGCTCACGCCCACAGAGCGAGCCAATGCCATTCGCGACATCAATCTGGCCCGGGTTGAAGCGAGGATGGACGTCGCTCGTTACGTTGAAGCGACGGTTGTGCAGCTTGGTGGTCAAAACATCGCGCTGCGCAACATTGAGCACCTAAAACACCTCGGTAATGCAGACAAAGCAGGCCCGAGTATCACAGCACAGGGTGCCGTTCTCGAGCTGCCTTCGCTCAGCATCGACAACCCAAGCTACGCAGCGAGCGTTGACTTTGCTGTGGCCGACGCCATGAAGCGCGCGGACCACGGCGTCGAGCAGAAGAAGAATTCTGCGTCACTGCTCAAAGCGCGTGAGGAAGTAGCAAGATCTGGCGGCGTGCCAGCAGGGAGTATTGCAGAGGTAGGTCGGCAGCTGCTCGAAAAAGACTTGGCAGGGAACCAATGGAAAGGTTTGCCCAAAGAGGAGATCGCCAAAAGACGCACTGAGCTGCGCGACACAAAAATCGAGATCATTACAAAGGCCAATGGTGGCGACGTCACAAAGGCGCGTGCTGCTGTCGACCGGCGCCCAGAGAAGAACAAAGCGCAAAAAGCAATCGCACCAGCGACGCCTCAGTACCAGCCGCCAGCGCAGCTGACGCGTTTGCTGGATGGCATGCAAAGCACCGAAAGAGCAGGCGTACTCGGTTTGTGTCAGCGCAATCCAGACCTCGTGGGCGCGATCGTCATGGGCGGCCCCAACGTGGCACGCGCGTTGTACCTGAGTCACGGCGATGGTGACCCCATGACCATGGCGCTTTGGTATAGCGCTGATCCGGTGTTCTTTGAGAAGATCACGCGTGATGGCGGCGCCGGTGAGCTTCAGGCGAAGAGTGATCGTATGGTCTCGCAAGGTCTCGATCCCATCGCAATCAAAACCAGCGTGGGAGAAAAGGGCTTCGAGACTATCAACACGGTTCTGCAAACGCCGAGTGGCCAGCGCTGGGTTGCCTCGCTTCCTACTGCCACGCGCCACAACGAGGTGCTCGAAGCATTCAAAGCGCATCCCCTGGATCTGCAGGCACACGCTGACGCGCAGTCGCCCTACAAATACGACAAAGACGGCACGCTGATATCAGCGCAAGATGCGGTACCATCGAGCTCGAAGCCTGGCCCGACGATTGATGTGGTCACCTTGCCGCCGTTTCCAGGAGCGAAGCCGCTGCCTGCTTCGAACCACCAGCCGAGGCCAATCTCGACACAAAAACCGAGTGACGCACCGCCCGTCACCCGTGATGCCATTACAGTAGACGCGCTAACGAGGAAAAATGGCGCGCCAGACTCCGTCGATGCAGATGCCACGACACCGCGCATGGGCGAAGGCGATCTTCCTGCCACACGACCCACCTTGTTGCCTGAGCTCAAAGCAATCACTGTCCAAAACTTCGAGGCAAATGCCACGTACCGAGCGCTGCCGAATGATGTCAAAACGTCGATCCGCAGCCTAATCACCAAACATTCGGATGCAGACACCAAGCTATGGCTTGCGCGTCTGGCGACGCGGCCCGGCTTTGCGGCGTTGCAACCTGAGAGTCGCGTGAAGCTGATCAGACTCCTCGGTCTCAGCGCGCAATTGACGCCAAGCGCTCGCACTCGACTGAGCGATCTGCTTGCAGACACGATGAACAAGGTCACGCCGCACGTGCAAACGGAGCGTTTGTCGGAGTTGCTCGAGCCTTCGTCCTTCACGCGCGTGGCAATGACTGAAGACATGATCGCGGCAAAACACGAAACAGCCGCATCGGAGTTGAGCTCCGTTTTTGGAATCCGCCAAGCCTATGGCCTGGAGATGACGGCGTATCGCGATGCGATGCGTCGCGATGGCATGAACAGCACCAAGACAAACGCGCGCGATGACTTCACCGCATCACTCGCGCTGTTCGAACAGTTCAAAGGCACGCCGCAATTCGCAGAGGTCAAGGCGCTCTATCCGTTCCGCTTCGCTATGTTTGAAGCGATGCGGGGCCCAGCTGCGCCCATTCGGGCTTTTGATGCAGGCCCGCCCCTACGCGTAGCTGAAACGGTCGAAGACTACGTCGTGCTCAACCAAGCGAGCAAAGCGCTGGCCAGCGAGTCGGAAGCTTGGCTCTATCTGGGTGAGTTCAGGCAGTTGCAAGCTTCGCTTCAGCACGCAAAGACCACTGGAGACAAACCACTAGAACAAGGGACGCTGAAGCGTTTGCAAGAAATGGCCGCGATTCGCGTCGTCAAAACACCCAATGAAGCGCGGCTACTGAGTCAGAAGTACCTCGAAAAATACTATCTCGCCGAGAACGCAGCACCAGCCTCAACCAAACCACCAAGGCTCATCGTGAGCGACGA
>JBIKMD010000830.1:0-3282 GCA_044359465.1 Myxococcota bacterium | reverse complement strand
TCGCCTTTGGCGCGAGCTTGGTGATGCAAGCGATGTGCGCACGACTACGGCTTTCATTTACAAAACGAGCACACGCCTTGCCATCGATCACTTGCGGCAGCGCAAACGTCGCCCACGCGCAGAGCTCGAGACGCTCACCAGCAACACGGACGACGAACGCGCGCTCGACGTGCGGCAAACCTTGGCAGAGCTCGCCCGCGTCATTCCGGCCGAAGAGCTCGAGCTTGCCATTCTGGAGCGCGTCGATCGCATGAGCCAATTAGAAATCGCGGCGGTCCTCGGTTGCAGCGATCGCCAAGTACGCCGGCTCTCGCAAAAGCTAGAGACCCGTCTCAGTGCGCTCAAACGGAGGCTCGATCAATGAGCACACATCCATCATTCTTCGCGCTCGACGCGCTTGCGCTTGGAAGCGAGGACGCCGCGCTGCGCGAGCACCTTGCGCACTGCGAGGTGTGCGAGGCTCATGTACGGAAAGTAACCGCCGGAGCCAGCTATCCGGTAGGTTTCGTGCCAGCCCGAAAGCCCTACACCTGGTTCTATGGGCTGGTGGCGGCCGCATCGCTGGCTGCGCTGACGGTTGTGGTGCTCGACCAAGACTCCATCCGCGCCAAAGGTGTGCCTGGTGTCGCCGTGTACGTAAAGCGCGGCGAGGACGTTTTTTTGTGGAAACAAGCGGACCCGCTGCGTGCAGGCGATCGCATCCGGCTCACTGTGGAGGGGCACGGCCTTGGTTACGTGCGTGTCGTCAGCGAGCAGGGATCGGTGCTGTACGAAGGTGAGCTGACGCAGGACAAAGCCGCGCTACCCTTATCTTGGCGCATTGAAGGCAACAGTGAGCAGGAGCGTTTTGTGGTGCTGCTTTCACAGAGCAAAAACTCCGAGCCCGTAGAACGTATTCCAGTCGCAATCGACGTAAGGGGAACACCATGAGCGCCCTACTTCTAAGCCTCACTTTGTTATGCGGAGCGACAACCGAGGTGCGCCGCGTGGCCGTCGTAGTTGGAGCGAACATGGCGCCAAAAGGGCGTCAGGTCTTGCGCTTCGCCTACCGTGATGCGGAGCGTCTTGCCGACACGTTGACGAGCGTTGGCCGCTTTAAAGCAGAGGATGTGACGGTGCTCAGAGATCCCACGCGTGAGGTTTTGCTCAGCTCACTCGACGCGGCCGTGAAGCAGTCTCACGCCGGGCCAAAGCAAGAGACAATGCTTCTGTTCTATTACTCGGGGCACGCAGACGTGAACGCGCTCTATCCGGGCGGCGTGGCAGTGCCGATGGCAGACATCAAAGCTCGGCTCGATCAAAGCGGTGCAAGCGTGCGTGTAGGCGTACTCGATGCTTGTCGAGGTGGGGGCTGGACGGGTGCAAAATCACTAGCGCCTGACGCACCGTTCGAGATTCCGGTTGCGCTCGGCCTGCGCAATGAAGGCAGTGTCTTCATTGCATCGAGCTCAGGCGTAGAAGATGCGCACGAATCGGAAGCGCTCGAAGGTTCGTTCTTCACGCATCACTTGGTGGCGGGCATGCGCGGCGCCGCCGACAGCTCGGGTGATGGAGAAATCACACTCAATGAAGCCTACCGCTACGCGCAGGCCCTCACCGTACGCGACACAGCCATTGCCGCGACTCAGCCGCAGCACCCGAGCTTTGAAATGCACCTTGCTGGTCGCAGCGACTTACCAATCGCCGAGGTGCAAGACGCTCCAAGCTCGCTCGCACTCGAGCAAGAAACCGGGCCGCTAGAAGTGATCCATCTTGGCACTGGCGTGATCGTGCTCGAAGTTCCCGCCGGCGTACGCTCCGTGCGCGCCGCCTTGCCACCAGGCCGTTATATGGTGCGTGTGCGAACGCCCTACGGAACGCTCGCGCGTTCTGTAGAGTTAGACGCAGGTGTCTCCGCGCTCGTGCGTGAACAGGATCTCAAGATCGTAGGCAGTGCGGCGCTCGCCCGAAAAAATGTCACGCCGGAAACCGCGACTGAGACAGCCCCGGACATTGCGCTCGAACAACCCGCAAAGCCCGCCAAACCCGTCCGGCCCATCGGACGCCTCGGTACGTTCTACGCGCTCATGGGTTTTGGAGGCGGAGCGGATCTCTATGCCCCTGTCCCGCGCGGCATCAATTTTTCCACGGGCGCGACGGCCGGTTTTTCAGGCTCGCTCGCCCTACTCTTGCGGCCCACCGAACGTTTGACTCTTTCTGTTGGGACCCTGGCGGCCGCGTATCGATTTGGCAATCCGGATCTGGTCGAAGTGTCGGTTTCGGGTGGTTTGCTGGGCTTTGGTTTTGGGCAGCCCTCTGTCGACAACGTCGACCGCACGCAGCTCTATGCAACGCTCGGAGCAACGGTTGAAGTCCGAACGACGTTCGAAAAACGCATAGGCTTCATTGGCGGCGCAGGGATGCAGAACAATTCCACGGTCGCGCAGCTCGCGCCTCCGCCCTCCTCTTCAGCCACTGTGCGCTATCGCGGTGCAGATACCTGGCAGATTGGGGCATTCGGCGGCGTGCATTTGCGGCTGCACCAGAAGGTCGAGATGAACATCGCGGCGATGTTTGTCGTGACGCCGCTCTACGAAGGACGTCGTGCGAACACAGCTGGCGAAGCGGATTTGGCAATCGGGTTCGGTTCGGGACGCTTCGGTTTTGATCCCCTGCCACTGCTACGCGTCAAGCTGAATCAACGGCTTTCAATCGACCTGCATGCGCAGATCATGGCGCGTACGCAGCCGAACATTGCAGAGGTACAAGAGGTACGAGTGATGGCGTTTGGACAAGCGCTCGTAGGGTTCTCGATTCTGCTTTAGCCAGCTCGAACAGAGTCGCGTCTAGACAACGTTATCGAAGCCCACGAAATCCGAGCAACTCTAGCTAAATCGCCGAGCGAGCGGCCGCCAATCGCGCTGCAGCGACGCGGTAGGGCGAACACGACACATAGTTGAGACCAAGCTCCACGCAGAACGCGATCGACCGCGTGTCGCTTCCGTGCTCTCCGCAGATTCCAAGCTCGAGAGACGGGTTGGCGGCACGGCCGCGTTCCACGGCAAAACGCATCAGCTCACCCACCCCATCGCGATCGATCGTCACGAAAGGATCGCGGTCAAGGATGGCAGCATCAACATAAGCTCCAAGGAATTTCCCCGAGTCATCACGCGAGACGCCAAAGGTGGTCTGCGTCAGGTCATTCGTCCCGAAGGAAAAGAAATCCGCCACCCCAGCAATGGCATCCGCCGTCAGTGCCGCACGCGGCAATTCGATCATGGTGCCGACGCTATAGACAACGTG
>JBIKMD010001125.1:0-3284 GCA_044359465.1 Myxococcota bacterium | reverse complement strand
GCGCAAGACCAGTTTGATGCAATAGCTTATGCAGGTAATTACTAATGGCTAATAGATATTTTTTAAATATCGGTGCTAATTGGGGCGATACTGCTAACTGGAGTGATACTTCAGGCGGTACAGGTGGATTTAGTGTGCCAACTAATGTAGATGATGTTTTCTTTGATGCTAATAGTGGTAATTGTACGGTTAATGCTTCTGCAAGAACTGCTAAAACATTAAACTTTACAGGCTATACGAATACTATAACAATGAGTAATACCATTACTGTAAGCGGTAATGTTACTTTAGCTGCTGGTATGGGAATAGCTGGTGCAAGTGCTTTGATAGTAGATGAAACATCAACTTTAACAAGTAACGGTAAAACGTGGAGTGCGCCATTTACATTTTCAGGTACTTCTAAAACTTTTACTTTAGGTGATAATTGGGCTATATCAGGACAAGTAAATTTATCTGGAACAACCGCAACTACAATAAATAGTAATACATTAACAAGTAGTGGTAATTTAAGAACAACAACATCTGCCACAACATCAGGAACTACTAATTTATCTTTAACTGGTGGTACGTGGTCAAATATTAGTACTGGTAGTTTACGTTTAAATACAACAATTAACGGAAATATAACAGTAAGCGGAACTGTTTATTTTAGTAATGCAACTTTAAATTATTCAAGCGGAACGGTAACAGTAACAGGTTCAACTTTAAATTTAACTGGTACGGTTACAATGAATACTAATACCTTACAATGGAATAATTTTACAACAGGTTTTCCAGCTACAACATTAACTTTATCAAGCGATTTAAATATAGGCGGAGAATGGAACCAGGATATTTCAGGAACAAGTGTAAACGGTAGTTTTAATATAAATGCTTTTGGAGGTATATTTGCACAAGGTGGGGCTGCTTATGGCTCAGGAAGTCCAGTCTTAAATATTAAGGGTGGAACCTGGAGAGGGACAGGATATCAACAAATAACAACTAATTTAGATGGAAATATAAATATAACATTAAATACTGGTGGGTTTAATGGTGGAACAAGAACTTTAACGTATGTTTCAGGTAATGTTACTTGCACACAAACAAGTGTAGTATTTTTTGGCGGTAATATAAATGTATCTCAAGTATTTTTTGCAAATGCTCTTATTAGTACTGCAACTTTATTAGCGGATTTAAACATAGGAGGAAGTATAAATACAACTGGTATTACTGTTAATGGAGTTGGTTATAATTTAAATGTTTATAATGGAATTACTATTAGTACAAATAGTATGAGTGGAACTGCTAATATTAATGTATTAGGTGGTAACTTAAATATAGGTGGTGCAAACGGTGCTTTAAATGTTAATGTGTTTTTAAATGGTAATATAAATATTATATTATATCAACAATCTGGAGGCTCAATAACTTATTTAGGAGGTAAAGTAACAGGAGATTTATACTCTTTAACATCAAGTGGTACTGCAATAAATTTTGATAAAGTTAATTTAAGGCGAGTAAATATTACAGCTAATCAAACATTAACAATGAATAGATTTTTTAACGGTACTGCTTCAATTCCTACACGAGTACAATGTGCAACCGCAACCGCAACTTATACAGTAGCTTTTCAAGATACATTTGAAAAGATTACCAATAATGTTAAGGTATCGGGATGCACACTATTAAGACCTGGTCAATTAATAGTAAACGGTAGAAACTCAAATAAAGGTCTAAATACAGGAATAAGATTTGGAAATCAATCCCCTAATGGATTGCCTAAAAATACACCTACAATTAAGACAGAAACAATATTTGGAATAGGTAATATAAGCGACCCGACAATGGTGGTAAATTAATATAAATTCATAAAATCATTTAAAACAAATTAAAATGAAATATAAACACTTAAAAACAACAATTTTAGCAGGAAGTGCTAATGTTGACGTATCGTCTGGAACTTCAACTTTTCAAGCAAATATAAAATTTGAAATAATTACAGAAAATCACACTATTCCAGATCCTTATAAGTCTCCAGAATTAACTTTTTTTAACTTAGTTTTTAATACATTGGATATGCAAAATGTGTTAACAGAGGCTGATTCCAAAGGACTTGACAAACTAAAAGAGGTTTACGGTGAAAACAACGTAGAATAATGAATATAAGCGAATGGTATAAGATATTTACTGTAAATGATTCTGTTAAAGGTAGGCGATTAAAAGTTACCTCAAATCAAGGAGTAGATAATCTATTAGATCCATTAACGCTATCCGATAATCAAGGAGGTAGGAGAGTAAAAGTAGAATTAGATGCTTATCCATCGGTTTCTACTTATGCTGATTTACCAACTGCTGCTGATTATCCAAATAGGATATATGCTGTTTTAACTTCAACAGGAAACAGGTGGTTGCCTGCTTGGCTTGGAGGAAACTTTTACCCTAAAGGATTTTACTTATCAGATGGTACTACTTGGAATTATATGGGAGAGTTTCCTAATCAGGCAACTCAAGCACAGGTAGATGCAGGAATATTATCTGATGTATTTGTATCTCCTGCAACTTTAGCTAACACAACTTTATTAGATGAAACATATAGATACACAACAACCTCAACTAATTTACTTTCAGGGGATGGTACTTTAGAATGTAAAGGTACAGGTATAACAATTACATTGCCTTTATTATCCTCAATAACAGATAACAATATTAGGACCATAATTAATTCTTCTGTTTCTAATTCTTTAGTTATAAATACATCGGGTTCTGATTATATAAATGATGTGATTACTTTTATGTTATATCCTTTAGAATCATTATCTTTGCAAAAGGGAAATTCAACTTGGATAGTCAACTAATATGAGTTTATTAAGGTATTTTAAAATATTATCAAGTTCTAAAGGTTCAACTCCTGAGGGCGCACCAACATCTACAAACGTTGATGCTGATACACAAGCATTAGATGTTTTTGTAAAAGGAGGTATGTCAATAAATACAACTGGATTAGCTACAAGTGCAAAGCAACAACAAATGATAGCTTTATTGCAACAATTGGTTAATTGTAGTTGCAATACTCAGCCTTGTGGCTCAAATGGTTATGTTCAAACAATTTTATTAGCGTAATGGAAAAAATAATAATAGGTGTAGGTTATGGCTCATATAGTTTTGATGCTGCTTTAAAACAAGTTACGATAAGCGGTGTTACTACTGTTACAATAGAGCAATTTTTATTAATAGTTAATGTAACCCAGGATACTGTTATATATAATCCTACTTGTACTGATTTAGGTGGTACATTATCGGGTAGT
>JBIKMD010000037.1:0-11483 GCA_044359465.1 Myxococcota bacterium | reverse complement strand
TGCGCGACGACGTCTGATTCGCTGAGGAAGAACGCCTTCGAGCCAACAGCTTCACTCTTCTGCTCATCCCGGGCGCGCACACTCAACGAATAGCGAAACGCCATTCGTTCTTCGCCGGGCTCGAGTGCAGGCACGTCGATTTCGATCGTTGCTTCACCCTTCTCATCGAAGGTGGGCGCAGTTTCCCAAGGGTCTGCGTCAGGACTCGCGCTGTCCATACGCTGCATGGACGAGAACAAACGCTTCGGCACGCTGAGCTTACTTTCAGTCGTCGCTTGCGACCCGTAGGTCACCGCGCTGCCCTGCCCGCCGCGGCCGGAGTCGTCCACCCAAGCACCCGTTTCGAGCTGCGTGCGGTACAAGTAGTACTCGTATTTGGCGCCCTTTGGCACCCCACCCGCATAGCGCCGCGCTTTCACTTTCGCAGTGAGCTTCTCACCTGGTTTGACGCCTTCTTGTTCACTGCTGAGCTCCAAGAAGAAAGTCGGTTTGACGTAGTCCTGCACGCGCGCTTCGGCTTGGTGCTCGGCGCCCTCTTTTGGTGAAGGCTCCACACGCGCAATCAATCGCACGACGCCGGTGGGCGTTTCTTTTGGCACACGAACTTTGCCAGCAAACGAACCGAACTCATCGACCGTCGCTGTCGTCTTGATCGGCGCGTCGTTGCCCTGGAGCAGCATCTGCACTTCAACCGTACGCTTCTTTGGCAGCAGCAGCTCGGCCAAGAAGGAGCTTGGTTTGCGCACGACGCCGCGAAATTGAACTTCATCGTTCGGTTTGTAGATCGGGCGATCACTGTAGATGAAAACATCGGGCGCGATGGCAAGCGTCGAATAGAAGTCGGTGTCGATCACAGCCACGTCTGCCGCGTTCTTCGACAGCACGAGCACCTTTGGTTCGTTCACGCTGAGCAGCGCCTCGCCGTCCGCATTGGTCGCGCCGCTGGCAAGGGTCTTGCCTGGCGCGAAGACACTCACCTGCGCGCCCGCAATTGGTTTTTGATCCCGACCTGCCACGCGCACGAGCAAACGCCCGTCGGTCTGCTTCACTTGGACGGTCTGATCTGTGATCACTAGCGTCACTTGGCCTTCGATGTTTCCCTGTACGAGCTGAAGCACATAGAGCCCCGCTTCTAGGCGACTCAAAGAGACCGTGCGCTCTTGGTAGCCACTCGCGCCGCCCCACACTTCGAAGCCAGGCACATTGAAGTCCACCATGTCGCCGCCCAAATCCAGGTTCAGCCACTCGCTCTTCACGAGCGTCATGCCCGGAGGCGTTGAGACGAGCTTCGACGGGCCTTCGCGCAGACGCTGAATGTCGCGAGGTACGCTTGGCCGTTCTGGCAACGACGGCGCTACGGCTTTGCGAAACGCATCGCTCATCGCGTAATACAAAAAGCTTCCCGGGTTTCCGATGTGGTTCACGCCCTGAGCGACGTAACGTCCCGGGTTGAGCAGCGTGCTCGGCTCCACGTAGGCGCGGCGCAAGTTCGCTTGCTCGGCCATAAATTTATCTAGCGACTCTGGCTTCAGGATCCGTAGCTCGACGGGATCTTTTCCAGAGAACGACACAGTCACCTGGGCTTGTTCCGTCGTGGCGTAGGTGCGCGGCACCGTGATGTAGAGCGGCTTGGCAAGCGCAACGACGGGGAAAAGCAACGCTGTTAAAAACGCCATCGATCTCATGAGCGGAATCCTTCTGCGACGAGCGTTTTACCGTTCGCGCGGCCTCGAAAGCCAAAGAACGGCAGCGCTTCGAGCTGCTGTTTGGCCTGTTCGATCTCTTTGGGTAGCCCTTTTTGCCCTTTGCTCTGCTCTGCGCGGAACGCATCGAGCATGAGCTGCGAGAACAACGAGCCTAGATGCACTTGCAACGCTACGCTCTGCGGAGCCTTGGCGGCCGCGACAATCGGAGCAGCAGCATTCATGCGAGAAGGCACGCTGCCTTTGCAGCTTCGGTCCATGCGCGCAGCGAGCTCCGCGGTCGAAGCAAACACCAGCTGCCCGCAGATTTTTTTCTGCACCAGCGTGTTGCGACCATTGAAAATCGTTTTGAGCGCTCCTTCGTCGTCTTGTTTACCCCAAACGAGCGCCACCTCACTCGCACCTTGTGCGCCATGCGGCGTCCACACGAGCGCCACCTGACGCGTCACTAGCTTGCCTTTGTGCTCGCCTTTGAGGTGCTCAGCGATCGCTTGTTCATCTAGCTTCTGAGGCATTGCCACTTGCAACGTCGCTACCACCGGCGTGTCTTCTGGTATGGCTTTGAGCAGGTCATCGCTCAACGCCTCTGTCGCCAGGCGATCCGGCCGAGAGAGCGCCGCGCTCAATCCACCCGGCGAAAACACGCCTTGGTTCACGTTCACAGAGAAGCGCACTTCGTTCTCGACCCCGAGCAACGCTGCGAGCGCCTGCGCTTCGCGACCAAAACGGTCGGCAAGCAAGGTTACTTCGACAGCCGCTTTGGAGCGCGCATGATCGAGCTTCACACACAGACCTTGTAAGACAGCGGTGGGTTTGCTGCCGAGCACCACGCGGCCGTCATTGCTGCCAACGAACACCGGATGATCCGCCACGAGCCAGCGCGTGATGGTATGCTTGGCGGGCGCGGGAATGTCGCTACCGTCTTTGTCCTTTTGAACAATCGGCGGATCTTGGCCTGGACAATGCGTCGCAGTGAACGCGCCGCGCGCAGCCACTTTGTCCATGGCTTCAACCGCCGCACGAACGGTACCAGACGCTTTATCGATCACTACAGCCGGCGCGCCTGAAGCGGCGTCGCCACCGAACCACACAACGCTAAACGGATCGCTGAGCATTTTTTCGGCGACGTAGCTCAGCACGGTGCCCTTGAAGCTCGCCTGCAGATCTTCGCCTTTGGACAGCAAGAACGCACTCCAACCGCTAGCGAAGCCTTTACCCAGCGGCGACGCGAGTACGTCTTTCAGCCACGCGTTGTCTTCTGCTGCCTTCTTCACAGCCGCAGGATCGTTCACGTCCAAGATCACCGCTTCCATCGCGGGCTCGACGGGAACCGTCATCGGTTTGCTGCCGGGGTCCTTTGGTCCGCTCGCCGTCTGCTCTTGTTTTGGCGTGATCTGCGCGCGTGAACCTTTGAAGCGCTCGCGCAGGAGCACTAGGCCGAGCGCAATCCCGATCGTAATGATGACGCCTATAATCACGCTGGGATTCTTGCGATTCAAATTGGAATTCTTAGGCATTTCAGTCGTCATTGCTCATCCATTCCTTGAAACGGTAAAATCCCAAAAATCGCGGGTTCGACGCGACAGGACGCCATTCGACCGGCGCCTTGATCTTCAACTCGCGTACGTTTCCCACGCGCACGTCACTGCTGCCATCACCAGGCGAGTACACGACGAGCGACGGTGTGCGCGCTCGATCTTCGCCGCGCACGTAGATCATCAAATGAAAGGTCTCGTCTTCGGTACGAAAGGCTAAGAGGTCGCCGCTTTGTGCGCTGAGCTCGGCGCGTTCGTCGCGTCCAAGCAACACGAAACTCTCTGCTAGGAGCGTCTCGGCATCGGCAAACGGGACACGTGTTCCGTTCGCATCGCGCCAGAGCGGCTCCGTTGTCTTGTTCCACTTCGAGTACGCCACGCGGTACGCAAAACGCACGAGACCGGCGCAGTCGCGCTGCTGCGGGTGCCACGCCGGGTCCGGCTTCTGCGCCTGGGCAAGCGCGACAGTAGCCACTTCGCGGCGCAGCTCGGCGGGAGACGCACCAAGTGTCCACAAGGCGAACAAAAACACGGTACCTGACCCCATGATCAATAGTCCCCACCACCACCGCCGCCACCGGACTTCACGGCGCTCTCTGCTATTTCTGCCATATTGGTGGGCCAAAGGCCGCCTGTGGGAAGGGGGTCTTGGCCTGGAACGTAGACAATGGCCTTGTCGGCGTCGACGAAGTTCACCCAGGCGAGGACTTGGGTAGTGCCGGGAGTGGCGAGTGGTACGAGGACGCGGCGTTTAATTTCTGCAGCGGTGCCTTCGAACAAGGTGAGGTTCAAGGTTCCGATCGTGTGTGCTTTGTCGCCGCTCGGCCAGTAGTTGGTGGTGATCAAGAAGACGCCCTTTGGCGGCGCGCGATGAATGTAGAGATAAGGCCCGTACCCTGGTTGGTCGAAGTCGCCGCCTTGATCGTTCAAGAAGAACGTCCCGCCAGACGGACTCGCGGTGTTCATCCAATACACGTGCGCCATTTGTGAAAAGTCGAGCTTGCCTTCTTTCACCGATGCATCGGTGGGCTCGTACAAATGAAGGTCTGTGTACACGCCGTCGGTATCCGAAGTGAGCACCACTTTCATGGGCACCACGGGCACTTGCGCATAGGCCGTGGCTTGCGCCGTCGCGGTACCCGCCTTGTTGGTCGCGCGCACAGTCACTACGTTTTTACCCGCGCTAGCGGGAAACTTTCGTTCGAAGCGGCCTTGGAAGGTGCGCATCAAGTAACGGTCGCCGTTGATGCTGAGCACGATGGGGTCAATCGTCGTATCACTCACGCGGCCTTTGACGAGCATCATCCGATCGACAGACCACCCGCCGCGTGGCTCATCTAGCGTCACCGTTGCAAGCGACGTACCTTTGCCAATCGGCACACCCACTTCACGCGTGGGTTTGGGACCGGCGGAAGACAACAACGAAACGAGCGTCAGTACGGCTACCATAGTTTCCCCTGCTGCGATCCCGTTCTTGGGACCTTTTCGAGCGCTGCTTTGACGGCCTCTTTGACCTTCGGGTGCCACTCACCCTGCATGATCCACTCGAGGTATTCTCGTTTATCTTTTGCGAGCGTGATCAAAGTGACGCCGCGGTGCTGCCCAAAGTTGATCGTTGGCTCGCCTGCGTCGTCGAATCGCAGCTTGCGTGTAGGGTCGACGAAGTTCTCTTTCGGCTTGAACAGCACATCGAGCGCTTCAACGGTGCGAGGCAGATCGTCGTAACGTTCCAGTTGAGCCATGAGCACTTTTGCCGTGGCGAGTGCATCTGCTTTCGCGCCGTGGGCACCAACGAGCTCCTCATTGCAATAGAACCGAACCGCCGCCGAGAGATCACGCGGCTCTTTCTTATGAAAGATCTCTTTGCTGTCGACGATGCGAGCGTTTGCCAGCGGCGAAGGCGCAATGCCGGCACGCGCAAACTCACACTCGAGCATGGGCACATCGTAGGTGCGCGCATTGAAGCCGCTGACGTCGCAACCAGAGAAAATCGACATCAGCATGGGCGCCAGCGACGCAAAGGTGGGCGCGTTCGCAATGTCTGCGTCCGTGATGCCATGAATTTGCGCTGCCTCGTGAGGGATCGGTATGGTCGGGTTGATGCGCCAGTCTTTGACCACCTGCGACCCATCTGGCTTGAGAATGACCACAGCCAACTCAACAATGCGGTCGGTGACAGGATCCTTACCTGTGGCTTCGATATCAAACACGACGAGCGGACGGGACAGAGCTAACACCATGTGCCGGTTGAGCTATCGCAACACTAGGGGGGGCTCAAGGCAGTTGACTGTAGGGAAAGGTGCACCAAAAATTAGTCGTCAGCATGACTTTTTCAAGGTTGCGCTGGTCTGAGAACCAGGCCACGTTAGCGCTGGAACGCGGACGATTGGGCCACACACATGGCCTAACAAAAGGGAAAGCAATCCAATGGGTAGAGTGGCTGCGAATCGCGAGAAACAGGGCTCTTCACCACATTTCACCGTCATTTCAGGGGGCGACGCCAACGGAGCAATCGATCCAAAACAAGTCGTCATTGGCGCAGAAATCGAGGCCTACAGCGTCTCGCTAGCTGACTACACGATTGGTAGACGCACCTCGCGTCCGCGCCCAGGCGTGAGCGAACGCGGTGAGCGCTTCACGCGCGACACCTCGATTGGCAGCGAATACAACAGCAAACCCTTCACCACGACGCGTGAAGCTTTATTTCTGCTGAAATCAGGTCTCCGCAAATACATGCGTGACCTGTATCGCGGCGAGACGGACGACGATGAGCGTCTCGTGCCTTTGCTCGTCGGCGGTTGGACCAACCGCTCCGCCGGGACGCACCTGCACATTTCACTCGCCTCACAAGCGTTGAATGATGATGCTGTGCGCTCACTCGCCGAACATATTCACGATCAGATCCCGCTGCTCCTCGCCATCAGCGCAAATTCGCCGGTCTGGGATCGCCGCGTGACCCGTATGGCCTCCAACCGCGTTCTGCGCGGCGGCGACACTTACTTCGCCCCGCTCGAACGCGGTGATGTCTCGACGCGGGACCTCCAGGAGCTCCGCTTCTCGCCTGGTCGCAAGCTCAAGCCGCCCACACTCGAGCTGCGCTTCCTCGACTCGAACCTCCCAGAGTTCGTTGTTGCCAGCATGGTGATCGTCAAAGCGATTGTGCTGCGTTGGTTGCAGAACAAGGAACCAGTGAACGTGCTCGATGGCGAAGACTACTTACGTGCCCGCGAGCATGCTGCCCAAAAAGGCATGCGCACACGCCTGCCATGGAAAGGTAAGTGGATCCCCGCGCGGACCGTGCTCGACCGTTTCTTGTGGGAACACCGCGACGAGCTCGAAGCGATGGATGTGCCCAAAGAGGTTTGGGATACGTTCAAGCTCCTCAAACGCGGCTACAACGGCGCGCGTATCTTCAGCGAAGCCATCGCCGCCTCGAAAAAAGAGCACGCCCAAACGTGGCAACGCCGCTTTGCAAAACGCTACAGCGAAGGCCTCGAACAATTGCTCAATGGTAACACCTTGTTCGACTTCGCTGCGGCCGTGCATGTAGAGCTTCCGTCGATAGACGGCGTCTGGCTCGGTAGGCCGAGCGCTTCCTTTCATCAGTAACACACTTTTGCCGCGCAGATTTGTCCTAACGCTGCAAGCTCGCCGCACCTGAAGCCGCATTGTTCAACCGAAAAGCATTGGCCCATTGCGTGCACCGAGCCGCGTACTATGGAACCAATCAAAACAAACCCCGGTGCTTCGTCAGTCACGCCAATCGATCGCGAAAAAGCCATTTCGCAATTCAACAACCTTCTGCAGGGTGAGATCTCCGCTGTGGAAACTTATCGTATCGCTGTCGATAAAATGCGGACCTTTGGCAATCTGATCGATTTGCAGAACAACTTGGCGTCGCACGAAACACGCGTTTCCAAACTGCGCGCCCGGATTGTCGGTCTCAGCGGCAAAACGAGCGAGGGCTCGGGCGCTTGGGGTGCGTTCGCCAAGCTCGTAGAAGGCGGCGCCGCCGCCATGGGTGATGCCACTGCGATCAAAGCCCTAGAGGAAGGCGAAGACCGAGGTTTGCGCGAGTACCGAGAAACGCAAAAGCTCGACCCAAGTGTGCAGCAGTTCGTTCAGTATGAGCTTCTCGCAGCGCAAACGGAAACACACGCAACCATGAGCGCACTCAAACGCAAACTAAGCAAAAACTGAACGCGTCTTTGCCACAACGACCAGGCCCAGCTTTTGCGGTCACGCGCAGAGGTTGGGCTTTTGTGCGCGTTGCGCTCGTGCAGTCTAACCTCGCCACGATTTTGCAGGACAGAAAGACGCTGTGTAGACTGTTCTTGTGATCGAAAGACGTAGACGACCACAGCCGCTGATTGGAATCACGTGCGAAGCCGATTCGCACAAGAACCAGAACTACAAGACCTATGATCTGATCTGCGACAATCGCTACGCGCAAGCGGTGACAGATGCGGGAGGCCACCCGGTCCTCTTGCCAATTGCGAATCGCAAAGCGGTGCTGCGCCGCTACCTGGAAGGCATCGATGGACTAGTGATCGTAGGCGGCGACGACGTCGACCCCCGATTGTACGGAGAAGAGCCCCAAAAAAGAACGCGTGTTGGCTACTCTATGCGGACCACCTTCGAGACCTGGCTCTACTCCGCGGGCAAGGCCCGTCACCTTCCAATCTTGGGCATCTGCTACGGCATGCAGCTCATCAATGTGCTCGAAGGCGGCACGCTGCAGCAGCATCTACATCCACGCAAAGATCTGCCGAACGTAGACCATGAAGGAAAACGCGGTGGCACACATTCCGTACGCATCATTCCGTCAACGCGGCTCGCACAGCTCACAGGCGTCACCCATGCCAAAATTGCCACGCAGCACCACCAAGCAGTGCGTGATTTGGCGCCCGGCTTCATTCCGAGCGCCGTTGCCGACGACGGAACCATCGAAGCGATAGAAAATCCAAACCTGCCACACGTTTTAGCAGTGCAGTGGCATCCCGAGCGCTTACGCACCAGCCGCGTCACGCGCGCCCTCTTCCGCCAACTCGTTGCGCACGCAGTGGAACATCAGAGCCTTGCTGGCCCGAAGTCTCGCCGCAATCTGATGGGTAGACAGTGAGCTAGGGAAACGTGCCTACGGCGAAGCGCCATTCGAGCTCGGCTTGACGCAAATCGTTTTCAGCCATGATCACACCCGCCTCTGCGTCACGCGCGCGTGTCTCCGCGTCGAGCACGTCTAAGCTCGTGGTGGTACCGAGTTGGTATGCGCTTTCGGCAACCTTGAGAGCCTCAGCCGCCAGAGCGGCTCCGCGCCGTTGAGCCGTGAGCACACGCTTGCTTCGTTCAAGCTGCGACACCGCTAAACGCCACTCGGACTTGGCCCCGAGCTCGAGCGTCTTGTGATCGGAGATTGATAAGGCCCGCTCTGAACGGCGTTGGGTGAGCTCGGCATAACGAACACCACCATCATAGATCGGAATAGACAGCACGAGCTGCATCTGAAAGCCAAAGGGGGGCTGCGCAAATGCCGCTGGGTTGTTGTGATAAAACAGAAGCTGCGCGGAAACCGTGGGCAAGAAGGTCGTCCACGCATACGTCACGTGACGTTCTGCGGCAGCCTGCCGCGCGGCCATGGCGCGAAGGTCGGGACGTTCATCAATGCGTGACTCATCACTCGGTGCCGAGCTTGCCGAAGCAGCGAGTGTGGGCGCGCCGTCCGGCTCCATTCGACCCTGTGCGCCTACCGCCCGCCCCAAGGCCTCGTGCGCACGTTCCAGCTGGGCTTCAGCCTGCGTCACGCGCACTGTGGCTGCTTGCACTTGTTGCTCTGCGCGCAAGGCGTCCAGCGGTTTGCCCACCCCACCCTGCACGCGAATCCGAGCATTAGCGAAGTGCTTCTCCGCCGCTGCCAGCGCGCGGCGCTCCACATCCACCAATGCTTCAGCCGTCAGCGCAGCAAAGTAAGTGCGACCTACGCCGAGCGCGATGCGTCGCATGGCATCCTCAAAGGCAAGCTGCGAGACCTTCATGGTCTTCGACGCGTAGCTCCAGTTCTCCCACTGCGCCGGTGCGAGCAGCGGCGCGTTGAGCAATACGTTACCGGTAAATGCATCCGCCGGAACGACAACAACCCCTTCGAAGGTGCGGGCATTGTCTAGCCGTGTGTAAGTGCCATTCAAGCTCAGTGTTGGCAGCGCCGGCGCGCTCGCACGCTTCAGCACTGCCTCCGCGCGCAATAAATCGGCTTCTGCCGCGAGCACAGAGGGATGGTTCTTCTTGGCCAGAGCAACAGCTTGATCGAAGGTCACGCGCTCAGCATAGGCCGATGATGCACCAAGCACGATCGCTATGAATGCGACCGCCGCCGGAACCCTGCTTCGAAACAGCGCTGCACGTGCACGGAGAATTAGTACGTAAAGCAGTGGCACGAAAAAACCATTGAGCAAGGTGGAAGCAAGCATACCTGCGGCGACAGTCGTACCGAGCGAACGGCGGCTTCCTGCTCCGGCTCCGCTGGCAAACACGAGCGGCAAGACACCAAAGATGAACGCCAGAGAGGTCATCAAGATGGGACGCAAACGAACGCTCGACGCTTTGATGGCGGCGTCCACCAGCGACGCGCCTTGTGCACGCAATTGCTCCGCGAACTCCACCACCAAAATTGCGTTCTTGCTTGCGAGCGCGATGAGCATCACGAGACCGATCTGCGTGAATGTGTCGTTCTCGAGGCCGCGCGCCCACACCGCGCTGAACGCACCAAACACTGCGACGGGCACGCTGAGCATAATGACGAACGGCAGCACGAAGCTCTCGTAGAGCGCAGCGAGCAACAGAAACACAAAGAGAAAGCACAAACCAAAGATCAATCCTGCCTTGCCGCGTGAGGCCAGCTCTTCTTCAGACAGACCAGTCCAAGTCACAGCAAAACCCGCAGGTAACGCTTTTTTCGCCAAGGCCTCCACTGCCGCAATCGCCTCGCCCGAGCTGGTACCAGGCGCCGGAGAACCACTCGCATCGATCGAGCGAAAGAGGTTGTAGTGACCAATTGTGGAAGGGGCAGTCAGCCAGCTCTGTTTGGTGAGACCGCCCATTGTAACGAGCTTCTGACCTTGCGTGCGCACATAGAGAGCGTCGAGGTTCGCAGGTGTAGAGCGCGCTTTGCCTTCCGCCTGCACCAGTACACGGTACGAACGGTTGTTGAAATCGAAGTCACCCACGTACGCAGACCCGACTGCAATTTCTAGCGAGCTCCGGACATCGAAGAGAGACAAGCCTAGACGTTTCGCTTTGTCACGATCGAGCTCGAGCTTGAGCTGCGGCTCTGATGCAGAGAAACCTGAGTAAACGCCGACCAGCCTTGGGTCCTTGCCTGCCTCATCGAGGAAACTACCTAGGACACTAGAAAAGCGGTCCATCTCGCCGCCGGTGCGATCGAGCACTTGAAACGACAAACCACCCATGGAGCCACCGACGTCGATCGATGGCGGCGCAAAAGCGAAGACATTGGCTGTATCAATAGCAAAGAGCTCGCCACGCACACGCTCAATCACAGCGTCGAGGCTTTGCGCCTCCCCACGGCGCTCATCCAGCGGCTTCAAGTTGATGAAGAAAAAACCACGCGCGGGATTGGCTCCAGCGAAATCCCACCCGGTCAGGGCAAAGGTGCTCTCGATTTCAGGCGTGCGCTGCAACACCTCCTCGACACGCTTCACGCCCTCGAGTGTACGGTTCACACTAGAACCTTCGGGCGCACTCAAGCCGACCATGAACCAGCCCTTGTCTTCCGCTGGAGCAAAGCTCTGCGGAACAACAGAGAGTAGGAGGTACGCTCCGCCAGCGCAAAACGCGTATGCAACTAGTGTGGGCAAACGTTTGCCAAGCACCCAAGTGACCGCTTGTTCGAAACGCGCGTTCAAGCGTTGAAAGCCGCGTTCGAAGGCGCCAAGCAGACCCTTTGCTTCGCCCACATGGGCTCGCAGCAGCAGTGCAGAAAGCGCTGGCGTCAGCGTCAGTGAGCTCAGCGCAGACAATGAAACAGAGGCAGCAATGGTCAACGCGAACTGACGGTAGAGCCGGCCCGTGACGCCTGGATAGAATGCGACAGGGACAAACACCGCCACGAGCACGATGGAGGTCGCAATGACAGCGGGCACCACTTCACGGGTGGCCTCGGACGTCGCAACCAATGGTGTGCTTCCCTTTCTACGAAGGTGTCGCTCCACGTTCTCTACGACCACAATCG
>JBIKMD010000827.1:0-3292 GCA_044359465.1 Myxococcota bacterium | reverse complement strand
CAATCGTAGGTGCCATCGAGTGCGGCGTGTACCTGATGCTCCATGGCTTCAGGTGTTGCGGCCTTTAGCCGAAATGTGCCGCCAAACAGTCGCGGACGGATTTGCGTCGGATAAGCCGCTAGCCAACGTTCAAGCAAGCGCCTACGTTGCCCGGGCATCCAACTAACTCCCGTTTTCGCGGGCCGGACGATCCCGTCGCGCTTCATGCGGAGCTGCATTGCGGAGACGGCAGAAACGCTCGTAGCGCTGGCCGTCGCCACTGTTCTCAGAGGCGCAGTGATCAAGTCGGGCTTTGCGAGGTAGGCAAACATCACGCGATAGCCTGGATAACGAATATCCGTTGGCGGTTGGCGATGCATTTGTTCGCCGCGTTGCCCAGCGATCCAAGTGAGATAGCCGGGCTCGAAGCGAAGGCGAGCATTGCCGCGTAGGTCGACGTAGTTGACGTTCGCCTCGCCTAGGCGCTGCCCAAGCTCGTCACTCACCAAGGGTGCACACAAGAGTAGGCCGGGTTTCTTTCGCGCTTCAGCAAGAATCTGCGCTGCCACGGCGGAGCTCAGATTGCTGGTTATGAGCCGCACGAGGAGCCGGTGCTGGCGCGCTGGCTTGCCAATCGCAAGCGTAACTGTCTGTCCACCACCGGTCGAACGCACGACCACGCGCTGAACGTCAGGCAGCGCGTGAAGGCGCTCCAAATAGTCGTCGATTCTCGCAGACATGTTCTTTAATATCGTTTGTTATTTAGTAAATAACAACAAAAACAAAGCGACAGACCCGCACGAAGGGCCATGTCACACCACGGGGGGCTGAATCAGTTTCAGCGGCGGCCTAGCGCGAAAGTAGCGCGCTCAACGATGATCTCGGGTGCGCCCGTCTTGCCGGCTCGTTCAGCCACGGGAAGCGTGAATGTGGCGGTTTGTTTGCTGTCAGTGAGAATCCGAAGCGCATCAATCACCCGCGGGTCCTTCAGCACGGCTTCGAACTGCGCCGGCACCTTCTTTGGGCCGTCGAGAGTGGCCGTGAGTGCAACGATGCCGTCCTTGCCGCGCTTCTGTTTGACACGAACGACCATGGAGCCTTTCTCCTCATATGCAATCCCTGAGGATAAGGCTTCGCACAAACGCGCGAGCACATACTGTGATGGACGCTCAGCCGCAGTGTCCGTGCTCACGACACGCCCGTTCACCGCCTCAATCTCGATCTCGGTGAGGTCCTTTTGCGAGTCTTTGGCGGCGAGCTTCACCACCGTCGAGCTCGCCGTCTCCGGCGCAAGGTTTGAGGTCTTCAGCTCGCCGTTTGCATCACGTGGAGCGCGGTTCGCCGCGTAGTCGTCGGCGAAAGTTTGAGTGCGCGTACTTGTGGTATAAAGCGACGCTTTGTTCTCTGACACGTTGCTGAGCTCAGCATTGCTCGGCAGCTGCCCCGCTGCGGGACCTTCGAAGTAGATCTCTTGATCCTTGAGCTTGCGCGCCACGACGACTGGCGAATCGAAACCAGTCGGCTGGCCGCTGATGTCTTCGAGCGCCGCGCGGAAGTCTTTGCCGCCGTTGACGTCAATGAAGACGTCGCTCAATTGTTCTTCAAAGCCGGCAGCGAGAATCACCCGGTCGACCACACGCTTCTCCGTACGAAGCTTTGTCTCGCTCTCGAAGATGTCGTACTCGAGCTCGATGCGGCCATCTTCCGTTTTGCGCATGTTCGCGAGCTTCGCCCGCAGTGGCTCGATGCGCGGCGTTTTCCCTTCTGCAGCTTTGAGCGCCACCGAGGCCTGCGCGTAACGCGGCCGAGACGTGGTGAGGTACTCTAGGCAGCTGGCAAAGCCTTTTTCACCAGTCAGCCAAACGAATTGGCCAACACTACCGGCTTGCGCAGGCTCGTCTTTGCCTTTGCCCACGTAGGCGGTGTCTGGCCCAAGCCCCATTTGCAGCTCGAGGAAGGTTTTTGCCGAGTCACCCGATCCAATCACTGCCGTGACGGGCGTCTTGTTGCCTTGTTTGAAGTACGGCTTGCGCGGCGAGGTGGACTCTTGCGCGTAACGAAACGCCGCTTGCACGTTCATGATCTGCGGCGGCGTGTCTGGCTTCAGCAGATCGATCTTGGCGACTTCGCTTTGAATGAGCGCCTTGGTTGTCTCGTCACCAAAGTTCAGTCGCTCTTTGCCAAGGCCCGCGGCGATATGGATCGAATCCGTGTAGATCTCGCGCCCACCTTCGAAGAGCACTTTATAGCGCCCGGGCCAGTTGAGCTTCGTGCGATTGCCAACCTTTGAGTCCTGCACCTCGACGATACGCGAGCCCATGAGGAACTGCGCACCAGACGCATACGCATTGACCGTGGCCGCAGCGGCAACGGACTTGGCGGGGTTCCAGCGCGCACCACCAAGATCGGACGGCGTAATGGGTCCCACGAGCTTGTTGAGCGTTTCATCCGTGCCCGGACGAGGACGCGCGCCACTGTCGACGCCTTCGCGGCTGTTGAGACGGAACATTTCGCCCACGCTCGCAAAGTTGCCGCCGCCGAGCGTCTCCGTCGCTTCGACGATGGCGACGCCGCTCATGTCTTGGCGGCGCGAGAGCTGGCTCACCAGGTTCGCGCCATGCGGGCCGCTGCCAATGATCAGCGTGGGGATGAAAGGTTTGTCTGTGACGCGCATGCGGGCCTTGAGCGCGTCCGACATGGTGTTCACTTCACGGTTCACGGCCTCGAGCACGCTATCGCGGTTGACGGGATCGCTCATGAGCGCAAGCCAACCCGGACGACCGATGGCGCGCACGCCGCCAGCATCGAGGCCGTCGACGCTCATGCGCTCGCTGCCTGAGTTGATGACGCGCAACATGCGCTGAGAGAGCTCGGGGTTCGCCCACAAGAGCTTGTAGAGCACGCCGACTGCGCCTTGTTTGAGCCGCGCCGAAGCGTCGGTCCAGCGTACGCGTTTGCCAGTGGCATCGACTGCTGGCGCGATCGCCGCGGGAGCAACGGCCGCCGGCGCATCGAGCGGCACGATCTTCGCCGACGCTTGATTGTCACCAATGACGAGCAGCTGCGTGCTGGTCCTGTCGAAGTACAGCTCGGAGATGCCCTCTTTCTGTGGATACGTGCGTAAGGTTTCTCCGTTCGAAGTATCGATAATCCGAATCTCGCGTTCGTTGCTCGCTGAACGAGTCGCCACCGCGAGACGCGTACCGTCGCCAGAAACGGTGAAGGACTCGAGTGTGCCTTGGCAGCCAAAAATCGGTTTGGTCTGCTTGGACTTTGCATCTTCGATGAAGAGCTCGATTTTGGGGCTCAACAC
>JBIKMD010000828.1:0-3292 GCA_044359465.1 Myxococcota bacterium | reverse complement strand
CCTGCCCCGGCCAAACCCATGCCAACGGACAGCATGACCGCGACTGCACGGCGCGGATTGAGCGCAGCAAACACTGACGTCTTCAGACTGAAACGAAGGCGCACCCGGGTGATTTTGGCCATTGGTGCCGCATGGCTTACGGCCGGCATCATTGCCATCGTGAGACCATGGCAAAAAGAAAAGCCGCCTGCGGTCGCACAAGCGCCAGCTGCTGCTGAAGGTGAAGCGCGCCTACGGGTGCTCGTAAAACCCTGGGGCAAGGTGCGCATCGATGGCGTCGAACGTGGCACAACACCGACGTTTCGAGTGGCGACGCTGCCCGTCGGGCGTCACGTGGTTTTTGTGTCGCATCCAGATTTTGGTGAGCGCGAAATTACCGTCGTTCTACCGGAGCCCAACAGGGAAGAAACCATCACTGTGGACTTCAGCGTGGCGCAGTAGCTTAGGTCCGCTTTTTCCCCACCACGACCGAGAACTGGAAACCCTCTTTGTCGAGCAGTTCTTCAAGCGCAAACGCAATGAAACGCGCAGGGTCGTAGCCAAAGCTGCGCGCGATGGCGGCAGCCACTTTGGGCGTGACCAAGCGGCGACCTTTCTCATAGTCGCAGACCCGACCGCGACTCAGTCCTACGCGCGCACCGAGCTCACCCTGGGTTAAACCTTCGGCAGCACGAACCGCTTCGAGGATGCGGCCAAAGCGTGCGCTGCCGCCACGCAAGCTCGACAAAAATTGATAGGTCGGAAGATCTTTCACTTGTTTGATCTCAAACGGATGATCGCGCGGCCAGCGAGCGCTCTCGCTCGTCGCCCAGCGGGATGCTCAGCATTCGGGTCGAGCTCGATAGCGCGGCCGAGCGCTTTCCCTGCGCGATGGAAGTCGTTGATGCCAAGGCAGACTTCACCAAGGTCGACCCAAGTTTGCAAATCGTCTGGTCGTTGTTCGAGCGCGCGCTGAAAACACAACACCGCTTCACGCAAATCTTTCAGTCGCGCTTTGGCGATGCCGAGCAACACCCATGCTTCGAAAGACTTGGAATCGAGCACGGTCGCTGCTTGTGCATGCTCCATCGCTTCTTGCCAACGTTTGGCCTCAACCGCCGCGGCGGCTAACGGCAGCGGATCTCCGGTTTCGACTTTCTCTTCCGGGGTGTTCGTCCGCCTCGGAACTGGAATCTTTCCGTCGTTTAGCCCCGTCATTTCGCGCCTCGCTTCGCGAGCTCTGAGATCCAGTCGTGAGCAAACGGATCGCTGAGCGGTGCGCCATCCGGCGCTCCAAGCAAGGGTTCGAGTGCGAGTAATGCCTCAGCGCCTTCTGGAGCACTCTGCTCCGAGCCTGGCGGAGGAAGTGGCGCATTGATGAGACTCTGCAGAAGCGCGAGCGACGGCCCACTGTCACCGGGGGCTTCAAGTGCCGGCGGCGGCGTACTGGGCTTGGCAGGCGCAGCCTGCTCCACAGGGAGCGCGTCGGCGCTGGAGCCAACTTGTGGTGGCCCGCCACTAGGAATGCGTGTGCTCACGGTTCAAGTGTACACGCCGAGTACACCCTTCGCGGCAAAATCGACGCACCTTGTGCACTCCGCGACGGAGTACAATGAAACCATCTGCAACTCGCCCATAGCTGATGGAACGAACATTAGTAGCGCGAGGCTTCAATCGATGGTTTGGCATGCGCTCTGACAAGACAAACGAAGCAGCGCCTCCACCGTTTCATCGCCGCCACCAGCTCTGGTGTGTTGTACGGACTGTCGTTCTTCGGCATCGATCATGCGTATTTGGCGTGGATCTGCCTCGTTCCTTTGCTCTTCGCGCTCGATGATGAGCGAAGCAGCCTGCTGGTCTCTAGCGGGCTCGGTTGGTGGATGGGCATCGTCACTTTTCTGACGAGCTGCGCGTGGCTGATTCCAACTTTCGCCGACTTTGGGCAACTGCCGCTACCGGCGGCGATTCTGTTGTTCGTGGCATTTTGCGTGGCACAAGGTTCGCTGTTCGCGTTGTACGGCGGGCTCATTCACCTCATGCGCACGCATGCCAAACTACAAGTCTGGATCGCTGCGCCTGCAGTGCTCGTCGTGAGCGAATGGGTGTGGCCTGCGGCGCCCTACCCTCCTTACCTCGGCAATTCCCAATACGCGCAGCTTCAGCTTGCTCAGATCTACGCAGTGACGGGGCCGCTAGGCATGAGCTTCATCGTCGCCCTTGCCTCCTCCGCGACTTACGCGTTGTGGCAGCGAAAGCAGGTAACCACGCTTTTGGTTTTGCTCGGCGTGCTCCTGATGGCTGACCTCGCTTATGGTCATTACGCGCTGGGACACATCGATGACCTCACCCAGCGGGCCAAAAAACCAGTCCGCATTGGAATTGTGCAGGGCAATCTGGGCGCTCATCAAAAAATTGAAGACCCGGAGGAAGGTGTGCGCCGCCACCAACAACAGAGCGCTGACATTGCCGAGCAAGTCGACTTGCTCATATGGGCAGAATCAGCGGTTTTCTACGGCATTCCTGAGGCGGCCCAAAACGTCACCACCTATCTTGGGCCACAAACGAAGCCTATTTTGTTCGGGGCGATGCGCGCGAAAGCAGACCCAAGTGGTGGCTTGACGCCTGCGTTCTACAACGCTGCTTTTCTTGCAGGCAGCAGCGGCAACATCCTCGGCACCTACGAGAAGACGCAGCTCTTGTTATTTGCGGAACGGATACCTTTTGCTGAGGTGCTGCCCTTCATGGTGCCACAAGGGCCACGCTACGCCGCTGGGCTAAAGACGGACCCACTCGTGCTCGACGGCCTCCGCTACGGCACCTCGATCTGTTATGAAGCCGTGCTCCCTTCCTACCACCGCGCGCTGATGACACACCTGCCGCACGTGCTCGTGAATCTCACGAACGACGCCTGGTTTGGGGTGAGCGGCGAACCGAAGTTGCATTTAGCGCTCAGTCGCTTGCGCGCCATTGAAGCAAGACGCTTCATGGTCCGCGCAGCCAACACTGGCATCTCCGCGATCATCGACCCCGCAGGCCGTGTTGTCGCAGCAACGAACATCTTCGAACGCACGAATCTCATTGGCAGTGTGGTGCCGCTGGAAGAGCGAACACTCTATGTGCTGATTGGCGACTGGCCCGCATGGCTTTGCGCCACTTGGCTGCTCGTTCAGATCGTCAACCGGCGGCGCCGCGCGGTCATGTAAAACACGCCTGCGCCGATAGCGGCGAGGCTCGCAACTGCAACAAGCAACAAGAAGACTGAATCTAAACCGACGCGCGACTTCAAGAAGCCGATGATCGGCTCCTGCAAGAT
>JBIKMD010000825.1:0-3295 GCA_044359465.1 Myxococcota bacterium | reverse complement strand
CAATACTTGGAACTCACCGCAGACGGCTGAGCGCGGTCAGAAGTTCGTAGAAGGTGCCATTTTTGTCGACGGCTTCTTTGCGCAAGATCCGGAGCCGCGCGTGCAGCGCTTCGTCAAAGCGTTCCTCGAACGCGAGCGGCGTGATCCAGCGCTTCCAGATGCGCAGGCGTATGACGCAGCCGCGGTCATGCGCGACGCTATGAGCAAGAACCCAACGAGCCGGGCTGCACTGCGTAAGCTGCTCGGTGAGATCAAGGACTTTGCCGGGGTCACTGGCAAGCTGCGCTTCGATACAGATGGTGAAGCGCAGCGGGAGCTGTATTATCTGACTATAGAGAAAGGTCAGATTGTGAAGTTCGAGCCTCCTGAGAAACCTGAACGTGGCTGAGTCGCGCACGCACTTCGTGGTGCCATTGCTCCTGTCATTGGTGGCAGTGATGACCACTTTGGTTGCAGGCGCGCTGCTCGACCAAGGCGGCAGCGTGGTGGATGTGCTCCGGGCGCCGAGCCTTCTGCGGCATGGGCTCGCCTATTCTGCGGGTATCTTAGGCGTGCTGGCTGTGCGTTCCATCGCTCGCTCGCTGGTTGCTGGCGCGCACGGCGTGAGGTTGTCACCGCCGTATATTTTGCCGGCACCTACCATGATTGGAACGCTCGGTGATTTTGCGATGACCGAAGGGCTCCCGGCCTCACGCGCCGTGTTGTTCGACGTCGCCATTGCCGCACCGCTCGCAGGCTTCCTTGCGTCCGCGGGACTGGCCGCGCTTGGTATCGCGTGGTCCGAGCCGCTCGATCTTGGCACTCAGTCACCTCCGCTCACGGAGCCTTTGCTCTTTCGCTGGCTCGTCACAGTGCTCAAGCCTGAGGCCATCGACATTGGGCTTCGTTGGCATCCACTCGCGGCTGCTGCGTGGAGCGGTTTGCTCATCACTGCACTGAATCTGATTCCCGTTGGCCAGCTCGACGGCGGCCATCTCACCTACGCCGTTTTTGGTCGCGCGCAGCCCGTGGTGTCAGCGATTGCGCTGTGTGTGCTGGTGGCCGTCGGGGTGGTGTTTTCAGCGTATCTTTGGGTGATTTGGGTGCTGATTGTCTTGCTGCTCGGTTACCGGCACCCGCCCGTGCAGCCAAGCACGGATCGCATAGGCAGCGCGCGCTACCTGTTATCGGCTATCGCGGCGGTCGTGCTTGTTGTCTCGTTTTCCATTCATTCGACCGCTGCACAATGAACGTCGATGACGTGTTTGCTCCTGGCGGCGTGCTCGAATCGAAGCTGCCGGGTTACGAAGTGCGCCCGCAACAGCGACAAATGGCGCAAGCGGTGGCGAGTGCCATCTCGCGCCGTTCGATCTTGCTTGCAGAGGCCGGCACTGGAACTGGGAAGACCTTCGCGTACTGCGTGCCGGCGATCCTGAGCGGCAAGCGCGTCATCATCTCCACAGCGACCAAAAATCTTCAGGATCAAATTGCCCAGCGCGATTTGCCGCGTTTGTGCGATGCGCTTGGTGTGTCCGCTCGCATCAGCGTGCTCAAAGGGCGGCAGAACTATTTGTGTTTGCATCGCTTGCAGCGGGTGGCGCGGCAGCCAAGCCTGCGCTTTCGCGGGCAAACGGCGGCACTCGACGAGATCGTCGAGTGGGCTGGCACCACGGAAACTGGCGATCGCTCCGAGTTGCGCACGTTGCCGGATGACTACGCGCCTTGGCGTGAGCTCGATGCGCGCAGCGATATTTGTCTTGGGCCAAGGTGTCAGCGTTACGAGGAATGTTTCGTGACGCGGGCGCGGCAAAAAGCGGCGGCTGCGGACATCGTCGTGGTGAATCACTATTTGTTTTTTGCCGATCTGTCGTTGCGTCAGCAGCCGAACATCGAGACCACCGTGCTGCCGGCGTATGACGTCGTCATCTTTGATGAAGCGCATTCGCTAGAAGACGCGGTGACGGACCACTTTGGCGTATCGTTTTCGGAAGGCCGCGTGAGCGAGCTGACCAAAGATGTGTTGCAATCGCTTGATGACGAGCACGTCATGCCAGAGCCGCAGATTCGTTCGGCGCTCTCCGAGCTGCCGATGGCGCTCGGGCGTTTGTACCAAGAGCTTGGTGATGCCACGCAGTCGCGTCCGCTGCCGAACACGCGTGAACAAAAGCCTTTGCTGCACGCAGCGTCAGAGGTGGCGCGTGCGTTTGATCGTTTGGCGGATGCCTGCGGCGAAGTGGAAAAATCGCCCACCTGGGATGCGCTGTGCATGCGAGCCAAGAAGTTATCGTACGAGGTGGGCTTTGTGTTTGCTCCGGACGATCCACCCACCGAAGAGGGCCAGCAGCCGGTCAAGTTCGCGCGGATGATCGAGCAGCGATCTCGATCGCGTCAGATCAAAGCGTTGCCGCTAGACGTGGGTGCGGTCCTTGCGAACACCATTTTTGATGATGGTGCCGCGATTGTGCTCACTTCTGCGACACTCAGCGTGGGTGGCGATTTTTCTGTGCTTCGCGATCGCCTTGGTTTGCAGACCGCAGAGGAGCTCGTCGTTGATTCGCCCTTCGACTATCCGAAGCAGGCGCTGATCTACGTGCCGACGCAATTTCCCGAACCGAATGCCCCTACCTATCCTGATCTGCTCGGGGAGCGTTTGCTCGCGCTAAACGACGCGTCCAAAGGCGGCGCATTTTTTCTTTTCACGTCGCACGCACAGCTGGAGCGGCAGGCTGCCGCGTTGACGCCGGCGCTCCGGCAACGTGGTCACTTGGTGTTCAAGCAGGGCGACGCGCCAAAGCACATTCTACTCGAAGACTTTGCGCGAGATGGCTCGGCCGTCTTGTTCGCGTCTGCCTCCTTCTGGGAGGGCGTTGATGTGCCAGGTGACGCCCTTCGTTTGGTTTGCATCGACAAGCTCCCGTTTGCGTCGCCCACTGATCCTTTGCTCGCGGCGCGTATCGCCGAAGCAGAAGGGCGCGGCGAAAACGCGTTCTCGTCGTTTCAGCTCGCACCCGCGGTCATCGCGCTGCGGCAAGGTTTTGGCCGCTTGATCCGTACGGCGAATGACCGCGGCGTCGTTGCCATTCTCGACGTGCGCCTCCGGACCCGCTCGTACGGTCGCAAATTTCTCGGCGCCCTTCCGCCAGCGCCCAAGACCGCTTCGCTTGACGATGTGAAAGCGTTTTTCGCCGCAGCGCAGTAAGTTTGAGGCTTGGCGGAGTGCCTGGTACAACCCCTGAGCAATGCAGTTGAACGCAAGCCAGCGCGAGATCGCGCTCAAAGTCGTCTACTACGGACCTCCGCTGTCCGGGAAAACGAC
>JBIKMD010000824.1:0-3297 GCA_044359465.1 Myxococcota bacterium | reverse complement strand
ATTGCTCGTTTGGATCTTCGTGATGCGTATCGCCATGGTCATCGCTTCGGGCGTGTCGTACTTCATCAACGAAGCCGTTGCGAAGGCCAAGTACCAGAACGCCGACCACATGAACTTCGAGCACCCGCTCACCATCCTCGTGTGGCTCACCTCGCTCATCTCTGTTGGTGTGACCTTCCTCGTCAGCTACTTGCTCATCCCAGACATGGGCGACGGCACCATTTGGTGGAAGCTCTCGATCATCATCAGCCTTGGGACGCTCGCAGGCGCGATCATTCCCGAGCTAATCAAAGTCTTCACCTCGACCACGTCAGCGCATGTTCGTGAAGTCGTCACGTCTTCGCGTGAGGGCGGCGCTTCGCTCAACGTGCTGTCCGGTCTCACCGCTGGTAACTTCTCGTCGTACTGGATGGCCGTCGTTCTCGTTGGCCTCATGGGCGGCGCGTACTTCGTCAGCAACATGGGCCTCGCGCAAGTCATCACCGTTGCGCCAGCCGTGTTCGCGTTTGGTCTCGTCGCCTTCGGCTTCCTCGGCATGGGTCCTGTGACCATTGCCGTCGACAGCTACGGTCCCGTCACAGACAACGCACAATCGGTCTACGAGCTCAGCGTCATCGAAACGCTCCCAGGCATTGAAGCGGAAGTGAAGAAAGACTTCGGCTTCGACCTCAACTTCAGCAAAGCCAAAGACTACCTCGAAGAAAACGACGGCGCTGGTAACACCTTCAAGGCCACGGCTAAGCCGGTGCTCATCGGTACTGCAGTCGTCGGCGCCACCACGATGATCTTCTCGATCATCATGGTGCTCACGCAAGGTCTCAAGCCAGAGCTTCTCGTGAACCTCTCGCTCATGCACCCACCGTTCCTCTTCGGCCTCATCATCGGTGGCGGCGTGATCTACTGGTTCACCGGCGCGTCGACCCAAGCCGTCTCGACCGGTGCGTACCGCGCCGTCGAGTTCATCAAGGCCAACATCAAGCTCGAAGGCGCCGTCAAAGCGTCGGTTGCTGACTCGAAGAAAGTCGTCGAGATCTGCACCGAGTACGCACAAAAGGGCATGGTCAACATCTTCATGGTCGTGTTCTTCTCGACCTTGTCGTTCGCTTGCGCCGAGCCTTACTTCTTCATCGGTTACCTCGTGTCGATCGCGCTCTTCGGCCTCTGCCAAGCGCTCTTCCTCGCGAATGCCGGTGGTGCGTGGGACAACGCCAAGAAGATCGTCGAAACCGAGCTCAAGGCCAAAGGCACGGCGCTCCATGACGCTTGCGTCGTTGGCGACACGGTTGGCGACCCCTTCAAGGACACCTCGTCGGTGGCCATGAACCCGGTCATCAAGTTCACCACGCTCTTTGGTCTGTTGGCCGTTGAGCTCGCGACCCAGCTCGACCCAGCGTTGTCGACCGGTCTCGCCGTGGTCTTCTTCGCGATCAGCGCGTTCTTCGTGTGGCGTTCGTTCTACGGCATGCGCATCAACACCACGGTCACCCGTGAATCGATGGCCGGTGAAGCCGCAGCCGCTAAAGAAGCTGCACTCGCTAAGTAAGCCGCCTGCGCCTCAGTTCCTGGGGCCACTCCCTCCTCTCTGACTACGTCCGATTCAGACACTCATCGCGCAAGCGCTTTGGCTCAAGCGCGGCTATAGTATTCCCACTATGACTAAACACCTCTCACTTGGAGTGTTGTTTTTTGCTGCTTGTCTGCCAACGACCGCATTCGTTCGCACGGCGCCAAACATGAGCGAGCGTGTGGCGAGACCTGCTAGTCAGGTAGAGCTCTTCATTGGGACAAAGCCGCCCAAAGCGTTCATTGAGGTAGGCTACTTCGAGCGCGCGCCTAGCGATTACGTCGATGACAAATCGATCGATGTGGTCAATGATTTACGACGCAAAGCGGGGTACGAAGGCTGTGAAGGTGTGGTGATTCCCTCGCGGGCTGACCTAGAGCGACTCGCCGCGTCGAGCACGGAGAAAGCCCGCGCCGTCTGTATCATGTTCTCCGGCGCACCTACGCTGGCAACAGAATCCGTCGCGCCGCCCCCCAGTGAAGAAGGTGCCTGTGAGGCCAACCAGGCCGACTCTTGCATTCGTTTAGGGGTGGCAGCGGAAAGCGCGCAAGCGTTCGCCAAGGCCGACGAATACTACACACGGGCGTGCAAGATTCCGAACGCACGTGGTTGTACGCATCACGCGATCCTCATTTTGGATGGCCGTGAAGGTGTTGCCAAAGACGAGGCCGCTGCGCTCGAGCAGTTCACCAAGTCCTGCATCTTGGATGACGCCATTGCTTGCCGTTACCAAGGCATGATGCACGTGGAAGGGAAGGGCGGTCTCAAACGCGGTGTCGCCGGCGGCATCACACTGCTCGATAAGGCGTGTCAGCACAAAGATGGCTGGGCGTGCTGGCGCATTGGCATGGCGCTGCAAAAGGGCGACGGCGTGCCGCAAGACCCGTCGCGTGCGGCAACCTACATGACGCTCGCGTGCAGCAACGGTCACCAAGACGCCTGCACTCGCTAATCACTCGTAAAAAAGTGTAGTGGGCCCTTCATGCTACACTTCATTTCTCTCGCTTGTATCCTGGCTGCCCAGCCGCCCGTTGCCAAACGCGAGCCCCAAAAGATGACGCTTCACGGCGTTGAACGTGTGGACGACTACGCTTGGCTGCGTCAGAAAGACACGCCGGCAGTTCTCGATTATTTGAAGGCCGAGAATGCGTATACGGACGAGGCGCTGACCAAGCCTACTGAAGCGCTTCGCAAAAAATTGTTCGAAGAGATGAAGGCGCGGCTCAAAGAAAGCGATCTCTCCGTGCCCTACGAACACCGTGGTTATCTCTACTATTCACGCACGGAAGCCGGCAAAGAGTATCCCATTCGCTGCCGCAAAAAGGGTTCGCTCACAGCGCCTGAAGAGGTCCTCTTGGACCTCAACGCCATGCGCGGCGATCTCAAATTCCTGGCGCTCGGACACTTCGAAGTGAGCGTAGACAACAAGTGGCTCGCCTATGAAACAGACACTACCGGCTTTCGCCAGTACACCCTGCAGTTCAAAGACCTCACGAGTGGCGCGCTCGCCCCAGAACGCATTGAAAAAGTGACGAGCTTTGCTTGGGCGGCGGACAACAAGACCGTCTTTTACGTGAGTGAAGACGCCGCCAAACGTCCTGCCAAGCTGTGGCGTCATAGCGTCGGTACGCCAACGTCAAAAGATGTCGCCGTCTACGAAGAGAAGGACGAACGTTTTTCCGTCGATATCAGCCGCACACGAAGTGATGCGTTCTTGGTGATGGCCATCAATA
>JBIKMD010000167.1:0-7239 GCA_044359465.1 Myxococcota bacterium | reverse complement strand
CGAGTCGCTCACGCCTGCGCTGGTCAACGACCTTCGGCATCAATCTATCCGGCTCGACTACACGAACGCGCGAGTCTCGGCCGCGCGTGACCTGAACGACAAGCCACTGGTTGCCACGACGCTGTCAGACAAGCGCGCAGCGCTCATCAAGCTGCTCGAAATTCCCGAGACGTCCGAGGCTGCACGCTCGCTCTTGTTGCTGGAACGGTCGAGTGTGGCCGGTGAGCTCGTCGACATGGCCGACGAGGCAGAGAAAGACCGCCAAGACGTCAAACGGCTCGAGGCCATACGCCCCAGACTGAGCGCAGCTTCACAAGCCTCAGAAGCCTACGCGAGTGCGCTCGAAGACCGAGCAGCCCGGATGCAAGCGCAAGAAGCAGCCGCAAGCAGCACAGGAGGAGACCTAAAAAAGGCGTTTGGCCCGGCCCTCCATGCCGCAAAAGCGAATGCCGCTGACGCACGCACACAAGCGCAGAACACAGCGAGCATCGCAGCGCCCAGCGAGCTCGTCATTCAAGAGGCGCGCGAACGCGCTGCAGTTTCGAGCACGGCTAAAGCGTCGATTCGTTTGCCTCGCAGCTTGCTGCACCAAGAGAGCCTTGATGCACTGGAGCAGCATGCAGCGGGCTCGGTTCAGGACCCAGATCAAGTCACATTGCGCGCAGGCCTCGCTGCGAACATCGCCGAGCGCGACCACAGAACGACGCTCGGAAACGAAGCCGCAGCGCTCGCCCTCAGCTCGCTCACCGCAGCGACCCGCCTTGCAAGCACCCTGAGCGGTGACACCAAGCGTGCCTTCGAAGCCGATCACATCGCCGCCTCGATGCAAGTGGCAAACGGCATTCGCCGTCAGCGGCCGTCCAGCGCGGCAGAGCTGCTCGAAGAGGCGCAGCGCACGATCGAACGCAGCGTCACCTTGGACAAAAGCGCATTGCGGAAGACCTTGGCGCTCGTCGGTGCAAACGTAGCGTCTGAAGCGTTCAATCCGTTGGCTGCTTCCGATGCGAGCTTTGCAAGGCCCATCGCCGTCGCCAAAGATGCCCTCGCGAAGCTTCCCGAAAGCGAAAGAGAAAGCGTTGCAGGATCTGTGGAGCTCGTCTCTGGAATCCCGGCACGCTTGCGCGAAGTGGTCGATGCACGAAAGGCGACTGCGAAGGTTGCGGGGGATCGTGCGATGGCCGAGCTCGACTACGCGAACGCTCAGGGAAAGAGCACAGCGAGTGGTGTGATTTCCAAAGCGGCGGAGGTCGTGTTTGTGGCCGCAGCTCCAATCGTAGGCGTGCCGCTCGCGATCGACGGGCAGCTGCCGAGTCAGCGGCTAGAGCACGAGGCTGCCCTTTTGGCTGAGTCACGCCGCGCACGCGTGTTGCAGGCTGGTGAGACCACCGAGCTCGACGCATTCACCGATTATGTGAACGCGCATGAGAAAAGCGGAAACTTTCAGGAGCTCGTGAACATCACAAGAGGCCTCGGAGAAGGTGAGCTTGCCCGCACACTGCGCACAGATCGGACAGACTTTGCGGAATCACTCGCAGCAGTGATGCGCGGAGCGAGCCCGTCCCCCAGTGCCCATGTGGGCTTTGCCAACTTGGCGACCGAGCTCGTCGTCGGGGAAGCACAAACGCACTCGGATGCGCTCGCGAATGATGCCTTCTTTCGCTATGGCCCTGTAGCGCGTGCAACGCTCGAGCTCATCGGCGAATACGTCCTGATGCGAGGTGCGTTTTCTGCGGTGAAGGGTACGGCTATGGGCGCCCGCATCCTCGGAAGCGGCGCCCGCGCTGGTGCGGCGCTTCGCAGTGGTCTCTTTGGCACACGTGTTGCGGGCGCGCTGCAGTGGACGGAGCGCGCATACGAAACCTCCCGCGCTTATCGCATCGCATCGGGTGCGGCAAAGGGGTACGCGGTTCTCGGCGCCGCGCATCTCGCATCAGCGGGTGCGGCACAGATCACGGATCCAGACACGCATGCGCGTGCGGCGCTCGACATGACCATCAACGCGCTCACCTCGCTTGGCTCTGCGCACGCCGCAGGCTTCAAGTCTGCGGCTGCTGCGCTCGCGCTGCCAATGTCAGAGCTTGCGCTCAACGGGCTCGCCTTGCCATCCATGGTGCGTGACGGCTCTCTCACGAGCGATGAAGCGAACATGCTCTCGGACATTGCACACTGGTCGGCGCCGAGCCTCGGGGCCATCGCCGGGTCGAAGTTGCCCGCGAAGCAAGCGATGGAAGGCTTTGAAAGCCTCACGCGCGAGCAGAAGAACGCAGCCGGTGAGATTGCAGACATGCTCTATCCTCACGCCAGCTGGATCGAGATAGATGGCAAGGTGATCACGGACCTTGCGGCGGCGAGAGCGCATCATGAGATGCAGCATCCAGACGTCGACAACTTGCGAGGCCCATCGCGCCAAGCTCGCGCTGTCGACGCCATCGCCGAGTGGTGGACCAAACGCGCCGCCGCGCAGCAAGAACGGGACGCCGATCCTGGCTATCAAGAAGTGAAGAAAATGAAGCCGTTTGCAAAGCCAAAGCAGAGGCTGGGCGGCATGATGGACAAACTCAACGATGCGACAAACAACACGCGGCCAGGACGCTGGGTTGGCGATCAGCTCAGTGGCGAGACAGTCACAGTCGAGAGTCGGCATCGAGTCAAAATCGGGCGTGAGGATGGCAGAGTCATCGAGATGCCGTGGTCGTCCGAAGATCCTCGCGTGCTTGCGTGGCGCCGCGCGCAGCTAGGGTTGTTGCTCGTTGCCTCCGTACCCATGGTCCCATTGCTCGGAGAAACGACGCCGCTCGTGAGCACCATTGGCATGCTCGGTAGCAGCGGCATCAGCAGTCTGAAAGGCGACAAGAATTTCGCACGGATGCAGCGCGCGATGGCCATCGAACAAGGCATCGCTTGGCTCGCCAATCTCATTCCCGTTCCGGGCCCAGCCACTGTGATTCCAGGGACCATCGCAAAGAAGAACGCGAAAAAAATCAGTCAGATCAAGTCGGAGTGACGTTCCCGGACTGCTTGGCGATAGCAGCTGCTCCGGCCGCCGACAGAACGCCTTCACGTTTCGCGTGCAGAAACTTGCGGACACGCGCATCACTCGTGAGGCCGATGGCACGCTCAAAACAACGAGCGGCTTCCTCGGTGCGCCCGGCCATCGCGTGCAAGTGTGCGGACGCTACCCACCAGGGCTGGTGGTCGCGTACCGCGCTCGCTTCTATGGACGTCAGCAACGCGAAGCCTTTGGCGGCGTCACCTGAGGCGTGGGCGGACGCCACAGCGTAGGCGATGCGCGATCCAATGGTGGGATAAGACGCCACTAACAAAGCGTAGAGCGCGGCAATGTCATGCCAAGGGACCAGACCACTGCGTGCCCGGTGGCAATGTGCACCTTGAATCGCTGCCTCGAGCTGAAACGGACCGGTTGTCTGATAGCTGGCTGCGCGTGCGAGCAGCGCGTAGGCACCGTCCAGCATGGCGTGGTTCCAAACTGTTGCATCCTGCTCTAGCAGAGGAATGAACGTATCGTTCAAAACGCGCGCGGGGCGACGGGCTTCAATGAACTGTAGCAACGCGAAGAAGCCAAGCGACTCGCCGCACGGGAGCATGTCTGCGATCAAACGCGCCAAGTAGATCGCCTCGGATGCGAGGTCTGTGTTCACTTCGCCCTCGCTTTGCAGAACGTAGGCCGCGTAGATCGCTTCGAGCAGCACGTGCAGCCGTTCTCTGAGATCCTGGGGTTCGGGCTCCTCAAAACGCAAACCTGCTTCGCGAATTTTGCGCTTTGCGCGAACGAGCCGTTTTGTCATGGCTTCTGTAGATAGAAGAAACACGCTCGCCATGCGCTTTGCCTCGATGCCGAGAACCACTTGCAGAATGAGCGCCGTTCTTATGGATTCGTCTATCGCGGGATGGGCGCAGACGAGCATCAGACGCAGGCGCTCGTCCGGAAACTGCGCGGCGTTGGGCACCTCCACAGACGCGAGGTTGTGTTGTTCGGACACCAATGACTCGTTCACGCGGGCCGCGACTGCATTGTGCCGTGTGCGGTCAACGAGCTGACGTCGTGCCGCGGTCATGAGCCACGCTTCGGGCGAATCGGGAACACCACTCACCGGCCAAGTTTCAAGCGCGGCGGCAAGCGCACTCGCGACGGCATCTTCTGCTGCGGCGACATCACGCCAGCGGCGCGCGAGGTAGGCCACGACGCGTCCATAAGACGATCGCGCGGCAACTTCGGCCGCGTCGACAAACGCGTCGCCACCTTCCGCGCGCATTAGAGCGGTGACTCGTCGATGGGGCGGATCTCCGTGCTGCCGGAATTGCAGCTTGGGCTTCGTGCGGCCCAAACCATGGCTTCGTCGAGCGATCCTACGTCGATGATCAAAAAGCCGCCGAGCATCTCCTTGGTGTCCGCGTACGGTCCATCATGTACCTGACGCTGTCCGTCGCGCAGCCGAATGGTGGTGGCCACTTCGGGCGAGGCGAGCGCTTTGCCGCCCTTGACGATGCCTGCGCTGTGGATCGCTCCCATGTACGCACGCCATGACTCCCAGTGGTCGGCTGAAGCGGCGTCGTTCTTTTTGCGCTCGAGATCCGCAGGGGCCGAGTAAAAAAGCAGCATGTATTGCATGTGATTCTCTCTCTACTTGTAGAAGGTTAACACGTTTACGCCCACGGCTTGAGTACGAGCTTGCCGGTCACCTTGCGGCCCTCGAGCAGCGCGTGCGCTTCTTCGGCCCTAGCCAGAGGCAACGTTTTGATCGCTGGCGCTTTGATCGTTCCACCAAGGACATCACCCACGAGAGCACCAAGCGCTGGACCTGCGATTTGGGGCCGCTCCATGAACCAGCTACCGATGTTGAAACCAGAGAGGCTCTGGTTTGGACACGGTGCATACAGCAGTTGGTCGAGCGCTTTTTGCGTGAGCGTACCTGAGTTTCCGCTTGCTGCGCCGTACACCATGGCGCGGCCAAAGGAGGCGAGACACGCCAAGGTGCTTTCTAGCTCGGCGCCGCCCGTTGCCTCGAGTGCAACATCAACCCCCTTGCCATCCGTCAGGGCGCGCACGCGTTTCGACCAAGTGGCTGATGCCACAACCACATCGTCCGCGCCGAGCGCGCGGGCTTGTTCTTCCTTGGAGGCATGGCCGACGAGGGCGATGATCTTTCCTGCGCCGAGCTGTTTGGCGATCTGCAGAGCGAAGCTTCCTACCCCGCCCGTAGCGGCAGGAATGAGAACAGTTTCACCGGTCTGCAGGCGTGCCGCGTGGGTGAGCATGATCTTGGCGGTCGCCCCCGCTACCGTGAGCACACTCGCCACATCGTGGCTTAGCCCTGGTGGCATCGGCACCACGCTTGGCGCGTAGCTCACCGCGAACTGCGCATACCCGCCGTAGCCAGTGGGCCCAGCCAGCGCGAAAACATCGGTCCCAATTGGCGGACCGCTCACGCCCGGCCCGTGCGCCACGACCTTGCCTGCGATTTCGCTGCCTGGCACGAACGGAAACTCGGTGGGGAAAGGATACGTATCTCCTCGGCGGCGCTTGATGTCGGAGAAATTCACGGCTGCAGATTCTACGCGAATGAGCACTTGGCCAGGGCCAGGCGTGGGTGTGGCCACCTCTTCGATACGAAAGGCGGCTGCGCCCTGTTGGTGAATGCTTGCGACTTTCATGGTGCTGGGTAGGCGTGTTTGCGACATGGTGTCTCCGTGTAGGCCGCGGCGTTCATTCGCTGCAGTTACGGAGAAGACGATTGAGGACCGACGCAACGGACCGCCGTGAGCATTTTTTGCGAAGCGAGCAGAAGGCGGCGCGTCGAAACTCTTGAGGCGTTCCACTTCGTCTGCAAGGTTGTTGGGTGATCAATAGAATTGGATTCGCGTTTGCGGCGTGCGTGCTGAGTGGTTGTTTGCTCGATTTGCGCGTGCCAGACGGCACCTCGGTCTCCTGTGTGGCCAACACCGACTGCCCAAACAATTGGGCCTGCTCGCCGACTGGGTTGTGCGTTGATCCGGCGCGGCTGCAGGAAGGATCGCCCGCGTTGGTAGCCGTGCCACGCGTGAGTCCGGAGGTAGGAGCGCAGAGTGCCGTCTTCGTGTTGACCTTCGAAGTCTCGAAGCCGCTCACTCGCGATCCCGTCGTGGAGGTAGACACCGGCGTCAGCCAAGGACTGTTTTGGGTCGACGATGAGCGCACGCAGCGCGAGGCACTCAAGTACACGTATCTCTTTTCACTGAGTGATCGGCCGGATGGTGAGACGCTTGCGGCGACGAGCGGCAGCCATCCCATCACCATCGCACTCACAGATGCCGTAGGCAGCAGCGTTCGCGGTCTGTCCGCCGGCAGCTTGCGCTACGATTTGGATACACCGCCGCTGATCGATGTGGCCTTCAGCAAACCGAGCTTCTCGATTGGTGAAACGGTGTTGTTGAGTCTGACCGTCGGTGAAGTGCTTGCCGACGAAGCTCCGACGATTTTTGCGTTCGACACCGACCCGAGTCTGACCTTGGCGTTCAGCGTTGGCCTCACCTACGTTTATTCACGGGTCGTCGACGCGAGCTTCGCCGAAGGGACTTACACGCTGAGCGCGATGAGGCTTGCGGATGCCGTAGGCAACCAGACGATCGAAACGCTCGCAGCGCCGCGATCTTTTAGCGTGGACAGTCACGCACCCGTCATCACACCATGCGCGTCGATCTCCACGACCCCACTGCGTATAGGACAGTCGGTCACGCTGCAGGTGTTGAGCAGCGAGGCACTCGCTACCGCGCCAAGCGCGCGTATTGGAGATGCGATCATGCAGCCAGCGGCGGCAACGTGCGTCGCACCTTCCGGCTCGCAGGCATGGGGCTTCACCTACGACGCCTTGGGTGGCGAGATCGAAGGAAGCCAAGCCATCATCGTCGAGGCGAGGGATGCCGCTGGTAATGAAACCCGGAGCGTTGCGGGCACTGTGCGTTTTGATTTTACGGCACCGGCGATTGTCAGCGGAACGACGGCGCTGCAGTTGCAACCGGGCGCGGGCAATCCGCTGCCAAGCGTGACTGCTGCCACTAACGGCACCACGATCTCAGTGAGCTTCGCACTGAGTGAAGCGCTGAGCACCAGCGCTTGTGCCGCTGTTCCTGTCGTCGAGGTCGCATCCACTCAGCAAGCGCTTTCACTCTTGGCCACGAACGGTCCGCTCTACAGCTTTGGCGGCACGCTCACCGGTTTGGCAACGACCACCGAGCAGCTTC
>JBIKMD010000574.1:0-4267 GCA_044359465.1 Myxococcota bacterium | reverse complement strand
CAGCTTCGGCTCAGGCCAAGTGTGAGCTTGTGCGATGACGCAGGGAACATCATGCCTGCGGCCACCATCGCAAGCTTCGACGTCGACACCACTCCGCCGCCCGTGGCGCAGACCGCGCCTGATCAACATGTGATCTTCACCCGCGTTCCATGGGGCAACGAGGCAACAGAAGGTAAACGCAGCTTTTGTTTGTCTGGTGTATCTGGCTCCGTTGCACCGAGCAGCAGCGTGATCGTTTACGATCGTGCGGACGTGGCAGCCGCCGCGGAGCTTGGGCGCACGGTCGCAGGAGACGACGGCAGCTTCGGCGTTGAGCCGTGTTCGGACGCCGCGTTTCAGTTGAGCTTACTCGATGTGCGTCACGTGTATGTGGCAGCCGTCGATGCTGCCGGCAATGTCAGCGACGCGGATCCTGTGCTCGCTGGCGTGCAAGCATCGCCCGTCGTCGACACGATTTGGTCCGCCACCATGGGTGACAAAGTCGTGGGTGATATTCTCACCAATCCGCACGAGCTAGAACGCAACGCGGCGTTCGCCTTCCGCGCCAGTGAGTCCTTTCAAACGAGCACGGACGGAAGCGCGACCACACGCGTCGATGCCGCGGTGGAAACAGTCACCCACGCCGGCACAGAATGGATCGCGATTCCTCGTACACTCGCGGGCCAACCGGCGCCCGGTCCGAGCACGGCCGTGGCCTACGACAGCCATCGTCAACGCACCGTCCATTATGGCGGATCGACACTGCTCGAGTGGGATGGCACGCGCTGGTGGACCATCACCCCGACGGATCCAGAGATCGACGGCGATCCGGTTCCACGCAGTTACGCAGCCATGGCCTACGACTCCGCGCGGCGACGCACCGTGCTCTTCGGCGGTACGATTGGCAATGGCAGCTGCGAGGGAGCCTTCGAGTCCGAGTGCGGTGCCACATGGGAATGGGATGGTGTGTCGTGGCGCAGAATGAAGTTGATTGGTGCCGGGCCTTCCGCTCGCCACGGCATGGCGATGGCGTACGACGAGGTCCGCGGCAAGATCGTCTTGTTCGGCGGACAAGACAGCCAACTCATCAACTGTCTGCCCAGATCACAGAACGCCTGCGGCGACACGTGGGAATATGATGGACGCCGGTGGAACAAGATCACGCCAATCGATCCGGAAGGTGATGGCAACCCACGCGCGCGTGCCGCTATGCAAATGACTTGGGATCCGAGCTCGCAGCGCGTGGTGATGTTTGGCGGCTATACATCCAACAACGCTCCAGTGACTTGCGATGGAAGTGGAAGCCAAAACTGCGGCGGACCGTGGGCGTGGAACGGAAAGAGCTGGTCGCTCTTGGTCTCTACGGCCCCTGAACCCGATGGTCGCCCAGCGGCACGCAACCAAGCGGGAGTGGCGTTTGATGCAGTGCGATCGCGGCTCGTGGTGTTTGGTGGCACGCAAGGCAATTGGTTCAACCCTGTGACGCCTTTTGATTCGTTTGTCTGGGAATGGAGCGGCACGGCGTGGGCACGAGTCACTCCTGTGAACCTGGGCGATGGCGTTCCTGCTAGCCGCGCCCAAGAAGGTTTGGTTTACGACGCGGCACGGAGCGAGATCCTATTACTCGGCGCAAGCAGCGGCGGTCCGTCGAGCACCTGGCGCTACAAGGGCGCAGGCTTCGATCGCATCAACAACGGCAGCGATGACAACGGTGACGGATCGCCGTCGGCCCGCATGCCGTTCAACATGGTCTACGACACGCAGCGGGAGCGATCGATCATCATTGGAGGTCTGGCGTCTGGTGCAGCGTGCGACGGTGGCGCAACTGAGCGTTGCGGTAACCGAGTGTGGTCGTGGAACGGCTACGATTGGACCGTGCAAATACCTACCGATCCAGAGGGTGATGGAAATCCTACGCCCCGCTCGTTGCAAGCCATGGCCTACGATATCGACCGTGACAGAGTGGTGCTGTTCGGCGGCGAAGCGAGCAGCAATTGCGACGGGGGTGCGTCGAGCTTGTGCGGTGAAGTCTGGGAGTGGGACAACCAAAGCTTCAAAAAGGTGACACCCACGCCTGGTCCAAACGGTGTGCCCATGGCGCGCAAAGGTGCGGCCATGGTCTACGACGAAGCGCTGCACGAAACACTGCTCTTCGGTGGTGATGCCACAGTGCCTTGCGATGACGGTACTGATCACTTCTGTTCCGTACTTTGGGCGTGGAACGGCGTTTCTTGGCGGCGCATTTCCACGTTGGACCCAGAGAACGATGGCAATCCGCAAGGCCGCAGCGGCTTCAATATGGCGTACGACTATGTGCGGCACGAAGTTGTGATCTACGGCGGCGAAGTCGACTACGACGCGCTCTGCGATGATGGATCACTCAATGCGAGTGCAACCTATTACAACCAAGCATGGGCCTTCAACGGCGTGAGTTGGCAGCGACGCGGAACACAGATGCCAGGTCTCGATCCGAGTGTGCCCGGCGCGCGCAAAGATGCGGCGCTTGCGTACGATGCAAGCGTTGACGCCGTCGTCATGATCGGCGGCTATGAAGACTACTCTTCGCTGTATCTGTGCAACGACAGCGGCTTTTATCACTGCGGCGATCGCTGGCTGCTGCGCGGCAACACGTGGACGCGTGCCGACGTTCAAGGCAGCGAAGCGTTGTCCCCTCGTGCAGGCGCCGGCCTCAGCTACGACAGGGCGCGGGGACGCTCGGTGCTGTTTGGTGGCTTCGGGTACGACTTCGCCGCGACTCCCACGAACTGCGACGACGGCGACGAGTTCTGCGATCGCGTCTGGGAATCGCGGGCGGTGCCGGGCGCGGCCGTACAATTTCGTGCGCGGCTTGGCTCTGAGCTTGGCAACCAAACTCGCGTTCAAGCTTTGTCGGCGAGCTTTGTGGCCGGCGCTCGCGGATCGTTCGGAGAGGGAGCCTCACTCCTAGCGTGGGATGGTGAGTCCTTCACGCGCGTGGCGCAAAACGCGGCGACCACCACCACGCCAGCCGCGCTTGCTTGGACGAGCCGCGATCCATCGACGCTCGATCGCTTCTTCTCGCCCGTGCAAGCGCTCATGCTCGTCGTGCGAGGCAGCGAAGCAAGCGGTGGCACCGCGCAGGTGAGCGTGGACTACGCTGAGGTCAGTGTGCGCTACCGGCGTGTGCTCCGCACGTGCGGCAACGGAACCTTGGACGCGTCGGAACAATGTGAAACCGCGGTCGAGATCGCTACGTGCAACGAGGACTGCACGGCGTCTGCTTGTGGCGATGGCGTGCTGAATGCAGCAGCCGGCGAACAATGCGACGATGGCTCGTTCGCGACGGGCGATGGCTGCGACGCGGATTGTTTGTTGGAGTAGATGCCTATCTGAGGCCACGACTTGATCGCTGCGATACCAGCGTTCCCAGATGCATTCCCGCAATCGATGGCAGGATGACTCTCGCTTCAGTGGCGCCCTCTGCGAGCTTGCGCAAACCAACTAGACGCGGAACACGGTTCCCCGAATGACTGCCTCGCCCAACATTGCAGTTAGAACGCTTAGGTGGGCCCGTTCGTGAGGGGTGGCACCCACTCGTCGGGTTACGTAGGATAGACACCTTTGACAAAGTATCGTGTTGGCTCTTGTGTCGCTTCCCGCGGGACGGCAAATTCGCGGTATGTTGAGTCGGAAGAATGCAAGCGATTGGATGGTGGCAGCGGCTCTCCTTGCCTGCGCGAGCACCGCTCACGCGGCACTCCTCACAGAACCTCCGGGCTTCGAGGTGCAAGAGAGTTTCGAAGAGATAGACACCACAACGCCGGGAGTGTCTCGGCTTGGCGGAGCGAACCTGTTGCAGTTCTCGGGTGAATTGCCGCTGCCATCAGGTATCACCTTGGTGAACGAAGGCACTTACGTCGCCAATTTCGCGATTGCCCCGCCCACGCCGGTGATGAGTTACCCGACCGGTTCGTTTACCAGCGCCAGCGACCTGCCCCCAGGCTTCGGACATTCGTTCCTACTCGGCAACAATGGCGTCATCACGTTAAAGTTTGCGCAGGACGTCTCCCTCGCTGGCGCGTTCGTCATCATTGGTGCCAACAATGAGACGCTGACCGTGACGGCGTACAACCGTGACGGCAATGTGCTCGGCAGCGGCCAGGCCAATACGACCGATTCCGCGGGCTGGGGGACGAACTTTGCCGGTTGGTACGATGCGCAGCAACGAATTGCCGCGCTGTCCTTCACCGGGAGCAACGTCTCCCCCGTGTTGCTCGACAAGGTTCGCGTTCGAGTCGCCGCGCCGCCG
>JBIKMD010000823.1:0-3303 GCA_044359465.1 Myxococcota bacterium | reverse complement strand
TGCGTACCGGGCGGCCGATTTGTACTTCAAACAAGGTACCGAGCTACCGCTTGCGGTTGAGTGTTTACTGAAGGCGTTGACCCGGATGCCCACAAAAGGCGACTACCATTTGCTTCACGCCATGATTCTGGAAAAGATGGGCGAGAAGACTAGGGCACGCGAGGCTTTGAAGCTCGCCATAGACAACGGTTGTACAGACGAAGAGCTTAAAAAGCTGTCCAAACGCTTGGGATAGGGTAACACGCAGAAATGTCTGGCGACGTCATCATCGGCATCGACCTGGGCACCACTAACTCAGTCGTGGCCATCGTCGATGCTGACATTCCGAAGATTGTGCCGAACCGCCTGGGGCAACGCCTCACGCCGTCGATTGTTGCCATGACCGAAGGTAACAAGCGTCTGCTCGGGCATTTGGCCAAACGCCAGGCGATCACCAACGCGGAAAACACCGTGTATGGCGCAAAACGACTCATTGGTCGCAAGTGGAACACCCCCGCCGTCGCTAAGTCGGTCGAGAGCCTCACCTACAAAGTGATCGAAGGCCCGCACAATGACATCCGCATTGTGCTGCGTGACCGCGAATATTCGGTGCCGGAAATCTCCAGCATGGTGCTGCAAGAAATGCGCTCCGTAGCGGAAGAGTACCTCGGCCATCCCGTTGAAAAAGCGGTGGTGACGGTGCCTGCCTATTTTAACGACGGACAGCGCCAAGCCACGAAAGATGCCGGACGCATTGCCGGCCTTGATGTGGTTCGCATCATCAACGAGCCCACGGCCGCTGCGCTCGCTTATGGTTATGGCAAAGAGCTGAAGAAGAAAGTCGCAGTCTTCGATTTGGGCGGCGGCACCTTCGACATCTCGGTGCTCGAGATCAACAGCGGTGTGTTCGAAGTGCTGGCGACCAGTGGCGATACCTTCCTTGGCGGCGACGACTTCGATCATCGCATCATCGATTGGCTGGTCTTCGCTTTTGCCAAAGACAACAAGATCGATTTGCGCAAAGACAAAATGGCGTTGCAGCGCATGCGTGACGCGGCTGAAAAAGCCAAGATGGAGCTATCGACGGTTCAAGAAACCGAGATCAATCTCCCCTTCATCTACTCGCAAGGCAAAGACACGCTTCACGTTCAAAAGAAGCTCTCGCGTGAGAAGCTGAACGAGCTGTGCGCAGACCTCATTGAACGCGCAGTGCACATCACCCAGCGCACGATTACGGAGGCTAAGCTCACCATTAAAGATCTGGATGACGTGATCTTGGTGGGCGGCATGACGCGCATGCCGGCAGTCCAGCAAGCCGTAGAAAAATTCTTTGGCCGCGCGCCTTCTAAAGGTGTGCACCCGGATGAAGTGGTGGCGCTTGGCGCCAGTATTCAAGGCGCACTGCTCGGCCAATCGAAGAGCGAGATGTTGCTGCTCGACGTGACGCCGCATGCCCTAGGCATCATGGTGGCCGGCGGCTTCTTCAAACCGCTCATCGACAAGAACACCACCGTGCCTACGTCTAAAAGCGAAGTGTTCACCACGGTTCGCGACGGCCAGACCCAGGTGCGCATCATGGTCATGCAAGGTGAAGCGCAGCGCGCAGAAGAGAACGAGCTTCTCGGTGAGTTCGTGCTCGAAGGTCTGCGTGAAGCGCCGCGTGGCGAAGTGAAGATCCAGGTGAATTTCGAGATCAGCGCCGACGGTATTTTGAGCGTTGCGGCAACGAACCTGGAAACCGGACGCGCGCAAGCGATCACCGTCACTGCGACCAGCGGCCTCACCGAAGACGAGCTGCAAGACATGGTGCAGGACGCGCAGCAGTATGCCGTGGCGCAGCGCACCACGACCGAGTTCGAAGGTGACAAAGTCGAAGCCGAACGCGTTGTGCGCGAAATTGAGCGCTTGATGCCTCAGGTCGAGCAGAAGCTTGCCGCATCGTCCTTTGGCTCAGACGCCATGAAGCGCGCCGAGCAATCGATTGCGCGCACCAAAGAAGCGCTGCAACACGAAGATCGCGACGCGCTGCAGCGATCCATGGAAGGCCTCAAGAAAACGCTGGAAATGCTGCGCGGTGTAGCCAGTAAGGTATGATAAGCGGGAGATGATCCCGCCCATTCCCAAGCCTCCGGCGCCGCCGTCCTCTTCTCACAGCAGTGAGGATGTCGAGTTCGATGTGAGCTTCGAGGACGTCGACGACCCTTCTGAAGTGTCTGACCCTTGGGGGGATGAATCCGAAGAGGTGCAGGTCGCAGGTGTTGCGCTCGAAGCGGTGCAACGAGAATCCAAGCCGCGTCCACCGGTGCCGCCCGTTCCTAGCGCCAGCTCGTTCGAGATGTTGATGGATGGCGCGGCTGAGCTGTTCTCGCTCGGTGATTTTTCGGGATCACTTGAGATCGTGGAAAAGGCGTTCGAAATTCGGCCCACGGACAAAGCCGCCAAAGCGTTTCTTGAAAAGAACCAACAAACGCTCACCAAGATGTTTGAGTCCAAACTCTCTGGCTTGCAGAAGAAGCCGCGCGTGAAGGTGGACCCTGCAGAAATCATGTGGCTCAGCATCGACCACCGTGCGGGGTTCGTGCTGTCGCAAATCGACGGGCTCGTGAGCTACGAAGATCTTTTGCAGCTCTCTGGCATGAGCCGGTTCGAGACGCTCCGCATTCTGGCGAAGCTCTGCGAAGAAGGTGTCATCGAGTCAGCCTGAAAAACTAGGGAATGAGCGCCACGCGGGCCTCTGCTGCAGTCAGGACCGCGTTTGCCGCGCTGCGCTGTGCGGCGCTCAAGTTGGTCATCGCATTGAGCTCTGTGCGCGCGGCCGTTGCAACTGCGCTCAAGCTCGCGCGGGAAATGAGACCGCGATTGAAAGCATCGATCGCAGCGTCCACGTAGCTATCGATGACCATGATGCCTTGACCTGTCATTGCCGCACGCTGCGCCGCAGTCATGTTCGTCACGTTGTTAATGTAGACTGCGCGCACACTTGCCGGGGCGCGGCTGAGCATTTCAGCGCCAGCGATAGCGTCACCCTGGCCGCTGTCGCCTATGAACACAGAGGCGTACTCTGGATACAGCGCGCGATGGGCCATGAAGTTGTTCACCTTGGTGGCAGCGTAGGCGTTGTTTCGCCCAGCTTCGGTGAGGTGCAGGCTGTCGAACAGGTTACCTTCGAGCACGCTCGCTTCTGGCACGCCGCGTCCGCGGAGCATCGAGAGTGTGCTGTTCTCCATGATGCCCGGGCGGGCCGTGAGAAACAACATGTCGCCAGTGGCGTCGCTGCCTGCACGCCCTAGATCCAAGGCGCGATAGAACGCGCGAACCCCTGGA
>JBIKMD010000822.1:0-3304 GCA_044359465.1 Myxococcota bacterium | reverse complement strand
AAGTCCATATAAACCGGTACGCCGAAATCGCGCTCGGCTTTGCGCACACCGTCGAGCGCGAACTGCTTGGCTGGAAACCAATCGAAACCCTTGAGATTCGCGACTGCAATCACGTGCACGGCATCAAGCATGTTGCGCTTGCGCCCCTCGCTAAACAGCGCGTCTTTGAGCGCTTTGTTGAGGTTCGTCGAATCCTTGTCCTCGTAGAAGACGATGGCGGGCTTCCCGCGGAAGCTCGCAAGCATCACGCGTGCCCCATCGGTCGTCTGCATCGGCGCGTTTACAGGCCACGTAGCCAGAGCCATCGAGAGTAATGGTAACATTGTACAAACGTTATACATGACGATGCGATTTGTCCACAAATGAATGAAGGACAGGTGCTTAGGTGAGCTTACGCTGGCGTACCGCGGCTTCGGTTTCTACCACTTGTTCAAGGTGAAAATGCGGGCGGTAGGCTTGGAGCAGATAACGGCCGTCGCCGGTCGTGCCTTTCACGAGCAAGCCAGACTCCGCGTCCCGTTTTCCAATCAGCGAGTCCGCGGGTCCCAAAGTGAAGTGCAGATCGACTGTTTCACCACTGGCCACTTTGGCTTTGGCGCGCACATCGATGTTGTCGCCGCTCAGCAGCAGCCGCGTGCCGTACTCCAGCGGCGAATAGGAATTATCAGCGCAGACAAGCTCGAAGTCGCTCGCCCGCAGAATGCTCGGTGCATCCCCATTTGGCGTGTGTCCCACGACGAGTCGATGAATGCCCACGTCGGTCAATCTGCGCATGGTCTCTGCGTCAGGCAGGTGCGGGTTGTTCAAGTCGTCCGCCGTGCGTCCGTACACCACGCTGCCCTGGTTGCGCCGCGTTACAATGTTGTTAGGTGCTTGATACGCAATGAGATCGTTCCACCCTTCGTGCGTGGGATCTTTCTCCGCAAAATCAAAATACCGCGCGATGCGTGATACGTACCAAGCGTTGAGCGCGTCGATCCACGCATCCACCCCGAGCACTTTGTCGGTACCTGGCACCACGCCGAGGCTCTCTGCCGTGACCCCGCCGTGCACGAACAAGTTGGGGCCGTCGCGATGGGCAAGCACGCAGCAGCGCAGGTACTCGGCGAGCAAGCCGCCGGGCCGCACGTCTTCCAGAAAGCTCGCTGGAACCGCAGCATCGCTTGCGTCGGTGCCAGACACTTCTAACTCTGCTTTGCGAAAGTCGAAGCCCTGGCGGGCGCCCATGGTGTTGGCGAAGATCCACCTGAGGACACTCGCGCTGTCTTTGGCCGATCGCACGGTGTCTGGCACCGGATAGAAAAACGAGCCTTGCAGCTCGCGCCAGAGGCGAAGCTTGTTGATGTCCCGGTTCCCGGCGAGCAGCACCACTTGGTCTGGTTGCCGCGTTTTGAGGTCAATGAACGCACGCATGAGGCGCCGGGCGTTTGGTCCGCGATCGATGACGTCCCCACCGAACACGAACTTCGCACCGGGCGCGACGCTGAGGCGGTCGCCGTCTAAAGAGACAAGTGGGTTGCCGGCCACGAAGCCCGCGACCTTCGACCATTGCCCCTCGACGTCAGTGATGTATGCAATCCGCAATGCACTCCCTGTCCCTGCTGACCGACCTCTACCAATTGACCATGGCTGCTGGCTATTTCAAGTCCGGTATGAGCGAGCGCCGTTCGGCGTTTCAATTGTTCTTCCGCAAGCTACCCTTCAAAGGTGGTTACGCCATCGCCGCCGGGCTAGCCGATGCGTTGAAATGGCTCGAGGGACTACGCTTCGACGCTAGTGATATCGCTTATCTAGGCACGCTCACGGGCGCTGACAACAAGCCTCTGTTCGACCAAGCGTTCCTTGATTATCTCGCGCAGCTCACTTTCACCTGCGACGTGTTTGCCATCCCAGAAGGGACAACCGTTTTCGAGCATGAACCGCTGATGCGGATTGAAGGGCCCCTGCTGCAAGCGCAGCTCGTCGAGACGGCCCTGCTGAACATCATCAACTTCCAGACGCTCATTGCAACCAAAGCGGCGCGGGTATGCGAGGCGGCCAAAGGGGAGCCGGTCTTAGAATTTGGTCTTCGCCGCGCGCAGGGCATCGATGGGTCGCTCAGTGCCTCGCGCGCAGCGTACATTGGCGGCGTGTCGGCAACCTCCAATGTGCTCGCCGGCAAGCTCTACGGCATCCCCGTAAAGGGCACGCACGCGCACAGTTGGGTCATGGCATTTCCCGATGAGAAACAAGCGTTTGCCACCTACGCCAAAGCGCTCCCCAACAATTGCGTATTCCTCGTGGACACCTATGACACGCTTGAAGGTGTGCGGCACGCCATAGAAGTTGGCCGCGAGCTCAAGGCGAACGGGTACAAGTTGAATGGCGTGCGTCTCGACTCAGGCGATCTGGCGTACCTCTCTATCGAAGCTCGAAAATTGCTCGACGAGGCGGGTTTTCACGACACGACGATCGTCGCGAGCAACGACCTCGATGAGTCTTTGATTGAGAATCTGAAACAACAGGGTGCGCGCATCAACGTGTGGGGCGTCGGCACCAAGCTGGTGACGGCCTATGACCAACCCGCACTCGGTGGGGTCTACAAGCTGGCCGCCATCCAAGACGAAAAAGGTGTCTGGCACCACAAAGTGAAAGTCAGCGAGCAGGCCGTGAAAACGTCGAATCCGGGCCTGCTGCAGGTGCGGCGCTATCGGAACAAAGAACGTTTCGTAGCCGACGCGATCTTCGATAGTGAACACGCGCCAAAAGCGGGGACGACGATTGTCGACGCGCGGGACAGCATGCGCAGGACTGCGTTGTCTGATGAACTGGCATTCGAAGATCTGCTCACTCCGGTGATGAAACAAGGTGCGCGGGTCGCCGCCGATCCCAAGCTGATCGATATTCAAGCCAGGGCCAAGGCGCAGCTCGCTATGTTGCACCCAACCATTCGTCGCCTACTGAATCCGCATGAGTACCCGGCGGGACTCGACGAGCGTTTGCATGAAGAAAAAGCACGACTCGTCGCTGAGCACCGTGCCAAAAGCCCTCGCTTTCGTACCGAAGGAGCCTGAACGTGCGTATCATTTTTGGGACGCGTGCCTACGCATTCTTGGCGGACGAGCTCGCAGCCATCACAGGCGACACGCGAGGCGCGATCGAGGTCACGCACTTTCCAGACGGCGAGCGCTACCAACGCATCACCAATGACTGCACGGGCGCCGATGTGGTGCTCGTGGGCGGAACAGTCTCAGACAGTGACACGCTCGAGCTCTATGATGCGGCCTGCGCGCTCGCAAAATACGGCAGCCACACCCTCACGCTC
>JBIKMD010000821.1:0-3314 GCA_044359465.1 Myxococcota bacterium | reverse complement strand
GGCGGCTTTTGCACAAAGTAGCGCTGGGCCACGATGTTGAAACGATCGTTGATCACCGGAAACGTCGACTGTGCGGCCGCATCCGCCATCTTGCGGGTGTCTGCCTCTTCTTTGTCGATTGCCACCGCAACCACGAGCAGGTCTTTGCTGTATTCGGCTTGTAGCGCCTGCAGGAACTTCAGTTGTTTCTGACATGACTCGCAGCTTGCCGAGACGAAGCTCGTCACAACTGCGCGCTTTTTCTCGGTAGCTTCGTTTCCAACAGCGCTGTCGAGCGTGAACACCTTCGTTTTCGCCGCGTCAGGATTGAGCGTTTTTGCAGCGAAATTCGGGGCCTCGTCGCCAGCGTCGAGCCGGTCCTTTTCTGCAAAGGCGGGCGAAGCAACGAGCAAAAGTGCAAGAGAAAATGAGAGTCTAGGCATACCCACATACGGTACCCTCGTAAGCGTGGCTGCGCAAAACTTTGTCTATCTTGATGAGGTGTCCCCAAGGACAACGCGGCAGCGATGGGCGACAACTGCAAGTCCTGCGTCTTTTGCGCAGTTGTTGCCCGATTCGAGGAAGCTAGAGACGTTGTTTCCGCTGCACGAAGGCAGTCCGTCCCAGCAATGCAGCCATTGCGAGATGCGGGCTCGGTCGTCGCCCGTACAGTCCTCTTCCACGCGAGAGACGCAGCTCTCGGTGTCGAAGGCCTCTAAGCGAAAGCTCGTCTCGGCCAAGCAACTGCGGCCCTTGCTGATGACAATGTCGATCCCTAGATGCGCTTCGCTACAAAATTCGGTGGGGGGCATGGTCGAGCACGCCGAGACCAAGAGTAAAGGAAGGAGGGAACGCCACATCACCTTTGAAGTGTCGGCAAATGCAAGGCGGTCGATGCGCGTACTCATGCTGCTGACAAGAGCACTTGTCATGCCAGTGAGGCCTAGGCTCAAACCTCTGTGCTATTGACGCGCTGCGCAGTGGTGCTTATCCACGCCGCCGCATGCGCTGCATCTCCTTGTCCTTTCTGGCAATCGTTTCGTTTTGCTGCAATTCCAAGGGCCCCGCTGAAGAAGCGGCGCCGCCTCCCATGGCTGTGAGTGTCGAGCGTGTGACGGAAGCCCCGGTCAGCGTTGGCTTCGATTTGCTAGCCACGGTGAAATCGCAGCGCTCGACCACGGTGCAGCCGCAGGTGGATGGCAATCTGACCCAGATCTTCGTGCGCTCTGGTGACAAAGTGCAACAGGGTCAGGCGCTCATGCAGATTGAAGCCTCACGCCAACTTGCGGCTGTTGAGAACGCCAAGGCAGCGCTCGCTTCGCGCAAAGCGGGCTACGAATTTGCCAAGGATCAGTTCGAGCGCATGAAGCAGGTGCAGGCTAGCGGTGGTGCGAGCGCACAAGATCTAGATACGGCGCGGGCGCAGCTCGAAACCTCGCGTGCCGAGCTCTCCGCGACGGAAGCCACGTTGTCGTCTCAACAACTCACGCTCGACTACTATCGTGTGACCGCACCGCTGTCCGGAACCGTGGGAGACATTCCTGTGCACCGCGGCGACCGTGTGACGCCAATGACCTTGCTCACCACTATCGAACAAAATGAGGGGCTCGAGATTTACGCGGAAGTTCCCATTGAGCGCGCGAGCGACGTGCACGTGGGCTCGAAGGTCTATGTGCTCGACGATCAGGGCGCGGTGCTCTTCGAATCGAAGATTCATTTCGTCTCGCCTCATGTGGCGGAAGATACGCAAACCGTTCTTTGCAAAGCTGCGCTGCTGCCATCGCGCCGGGTGCTTCGTGCAAATACCAGCGTGCCTGTGCGCATCACAACGAGTGAGGCGCCGCGCATCCGCATTCCGACCACAGCCATCGTGCGCATGAACGGGCAACCTTTCGTCTACGTCGTCGCGCGAGAGGGAGCATCGGCGCAAGCGAAAATGGTGCCGGTGTCCATCGGTGAGCTGTTTGCGGATCGCTTCATGGTGACGAGCGGACTCAAAGCCGGCGATGAGCTTGTGACGACGAGCGTGCAAAAGCTTCGTGACGCTACGCCGATTGCTCCGAGCGAGCCTGCCAGTGCTCCGGCGGCGGCTACGGGAACCACCAAGTGAGCGTCGATTTTTTCCTCAAACGTCCGGTGCTCTCGAGCGTGATCGCGCTGCTCGTGATCGTCGTTGGCGTGTTGTCCATTCCATCACTACCCGTGTCTGAGTATCCTCAGCTTTCACCCCCAGTGGTGTCTGTCAGTACGCTTTACGTGGGCGCAGACGCGGCGACCGTCGAGACAACTGTGACGAGCCCGCTCGAGCAAGCGCTCAATGGCGTGCCCGGCATGAAACAGATGACGTCGACGTCCGGAAACGACGGCACCTGCTCGATTGCGATCACCTTCAACGTCGATCGCGATGTGGACATTGCGGCCGTCGATGTGCAGAACCGCGTCAACCAAGTGCTTGGACGCCTTCCGGCAAGCGTGCGCAGGCTTGGCGTGTCGGTTGGGAAGAACTCCGGTTCGTTCGTGCTCGCGACGGCCATGTACAGCGAGGACGGGAAGTACTCGGCAGAGTTCCTTTCCAACTACGTCGACGTGTACGTGAAGAACGCGCTCAAGCGGCTGCCCGGTGTGAGTGAAATTCAGATTTTCGGCGAGCGCAAGTACGCCATGCGGATTTGGCTGGATCCGCTGAAGCTAGCGAGCCGCGGCCTCGTCCCTAGTGACGTCGTCAATGCGTTGGCCGAACAGAACGCGGAAGTAGCGCCGGGGCAAATTGGGAGCGAGCCTGGGCCGCCAGATCGTGTGATGCAAATGGGCGTGCGCGCGAGCGGCCGACTCAGCAGCGTGAGCGATTTCGAGCGGGTCGTGGTCAAAATCGGCAAAGGCGGATCCTTCGTTCGCTTGTCTGACGTGGCGCGCGTGGAGCTTGGCGCTGAGGATTACTCATCGCTCATTCGTTTCAACGGAAAACCGGCCATTGGTTTTGGTATCATGCAGCTTCCGGGCGCCAACGCACTCGACATCGCGCGTGATGTCAAAGCCGCGCTCAAAGAGCTGAAAAAAGAGTTTCCGCCAGGCATCGAGTATTCGATCGCGTTCGATACAACCAGCACCATCGACGAGTCGATCAACGAAGTGCTCAAGACGCTCGTAGAAGCCATTTTGCTCGTTGTCTTGGTGATGTTTGTCTTCTTGCAGAGCGGCCGCGCTACACTCATTCCCACGTTGACGATTCCCGTCTCGCTGATTGGCACTTTCGCCTTCGTGAAACTGCTTGGTTTTTCGATCAACACGCTCACGTTGTTCGGTATCACCCTGGCGACAGGCCTCGTCGTTGATGA
>JBIKMD010000820.1:0-3315 GCA_044359465.1 Myxococcota bacterium | reverse complement strand
AGCGCTTGGACCGCGCGCTCGCGGCGGCGTTGCGAGTGCCGCTCACCCGCCTTCTTCATGCCTTGCAACGGAGACCACACATGCTCCTCGTGCTCGACAACGCCGAAGATGCGTTGTCGGACGTTCGTGACCTGGTGCGCTCGATTCTGCAAGCCGGGACGGCGTGCAAAATCCTCGTCACGTCGCGTGTGCCACTGTCCATGCCGGAGGAGACGATTTTCGCCGTACAGCCGCTCGCGATGACAGTTGGCACAGACTCTAAAGCACCGGCACAGCCGCCCGCTGCGCTCGATCTCTTCATGCGCCAGGCCCGGCGTAGCCAACCGTTGCTGAATCTGGACGTCGTCGCGAACAAGCAGGCGTGCATGGACATCGTTCGCGTGCTTGGCGGACACCCACTCGCCATTGAGCTAGCCGCGTCCAACCTGCGCGCGATGACGCTGCAAGAATTGAGAACGCGGCTCGACTTGTCTCTGCTGCAGAGCGATGCGCCTGGACGACACGCCAGTCTGGGTGATGTGCTCAGCCGCTCGGTCGCTCTTCTGTCACCGCAGCTGCGTGACGCGCTTGCGGCACTCAGCGTCTTTAGCCCGCTCATCGATCGCCTCGCCGCCGAGCATGTCTTGTTAAAGGTGGGGCTTGCGGTCAGCGCACTCGGCGCGCTCGCAGCTTACGGGCTCTTGAGCCGCGAGAGTGACGACACTTATGCATGGCTCGTTCCGGTTCGTCAGTTGGCTGTGAGGTATGGCGGCGAGCAATTGCGACGCCGTGCAGCTCGCGCGCATTGCGAATACTTTGCGGCAACCACAGCACGCGCGATGGCGACCGGCGAACACGTCGTCGCCTGGGCCGTTCGAAACCTGCCAGACCTTCAGACCGCGCTGGGGCATCGACGCAAACTGGACGTGCCGCTGGTGTGGGCGATTGACAGCGCGCTCAGCGAGCTTGGGCAGATTGAGGCGCGCGATGCTTTGCTCGCTAGGCTGCACAAGCGTGATGCCACTCTGCCACCCATGCGCTTCGCCAAAGGACAAGTCTTGCGTGAGCGCGGTGCGCTCGACCAGGCCCGCATAGCGTTCGAAAGGGTCGCAGATGGCCAGCCAACTCCGACGTTGGATCCAGTGCGTGCCGCGATCGATCTCGCCGAGCTCGACGAGATCGCTGGAGACACTGCTTCGGCGCATCGCCAGCTGGAGCGCGCCCTCGCTCAGCTCACCAACACTCGCACGGTGCCCAGCCGTAAGGCGTGGGCCGACGTGATGCTGCGTCGTGCACACGTGCTCAGACGCGAAGGCAGCTACGACACTGCCGCGAACGAGCTCAATGGCGCTCTCCAGGTTGCGACGCGCGATGGACACCGAGCACTCGAGTGCGCAATTCTTTACGAGCTCGGGGTCATCGACGTGTTGCGTATGTCCGACTCCAAAGCCCTGCGTTCGTTGCGGGCGTGTCGCGCTTTGGCTGAGTCACTCGGTCACTCCGTCATGATCGGCGCTGCCGACGCTGCGACCGGGATCGTCCAACAGGCGCAAGGCAAACTGACGCAGGCGATCGGCTCTCACGCCGCGGCCGTGCAGCGCTTTCGCGAGATTGGCCAACCGCACCGCGAAGCCAGCGCCTTGTATTCGCTCGGGACAGCCTACATCGAGGCCGACGACGTTGCATCCGCCGAAAGAGTGCTTGCCGACGCCGCCCTCCTTGCCTCGGAGGTCGGAGCAACGCGCTACATCGCGCTCATTGCCTGTGCGCGAGCGGTGGCACACCACAAGCGAGCAAATGTTCGTTCAGCGCGCGCGCAACTCGAAATTGCGCGGGACGCCGCAGCCTCGTGCCGGTCTGAGAAGCAACTTCTGGCCGTGGTCGCGCTCGCCTCGATGTATCTCACAAACCAAAACTTGTCGGACGAGGCACGGTCGCTCGTTGCGCAAGACCCAGGCGATGACTCGCGTTGCTTTCTTCGTTTTTTCGAACACAAGCGCCGCCGAGTCGACCGTCGCGTCGTCATCTCAGGCGCAACCGTCCGTGTTGACGACGGGCCGGCGATCGACCTCGCAAGGCGGCGGCCCTTACTATCAATCCTTCGATCGCTGATTGCCCAACGTCAAAACGCGCCAGGGGAAACACTCTCGCTAGACGCTCTCGTGAGTGCAGGCTGGCCAGAGGAGAAGATGACCCACAGCTCCGCAAAGAACCGGGCGCACGTCGCGCTCTCGACCATGCGGGCTCTCGGCCTCCGCGCAGTGCTTGTGTCCAACGCGAGCGGCTACCTCCTCGATCCGTCGTTTCGAATCGAGAGCAACGAAATTTAAGCGGGATTAAGTCGCCGAAGACGCGTGGTCTTCTTTATTTCTCCGCCATGAAACAGCAAACACGTTTAACGCCCAATCGGGCATCACAGAAGCGTTCGCGGGCCGTCCTGCTGGTGTTGTTGGCGACGGCTTGTCGAGCATCATCGGCAACGAATCGGACGCCTTGTACGGCAACCGATGCGCGCTGCGCACAACAGCGCAACAACTCCGTTGACCCTGCAACAAGCGAGACCAACAACAAGGCTGCGGACAACGCACAAATTCCGGAGACCGGCACATGCAAACGCTCGGCACTTCAGCCGCAAGATATCGCAATCCTGTTTCCGCTGCCGGCGACAGCGAACGAGCTCGACTTGCTGCTGCCTGCGCTGGGCGGTAGCCAGGGTTCGCTTTTCCTTCCGAGCGAGCTCTCGGACTTTCCCTTGCGAGACCCTCAGCTCGCTGTGCTGCGCTTGGTTGCAGTTCGATTCGACCTTTGTCCTCGCCCAACACAATGTCGCCCCGAGGTACGCGCTACCTTCCAAGAGCTCTACGGGCCAAACGGGACGGAGGTCTGGGCAGAAGACAGCGCGGTGCACGTCTCCTACGCTACCGAGCAGGACGAGATGATGACGCTGCTGCGAGAGCTGCTCGATGCACGTGATCGGTCATGCGGCTACGCGTCTGAGCCACTTGGTATCCACCCAATCCTCGCGCGCGAAGGATTGACGGGTCCGTTCGCACAAACGCTGAGGAGCAAACTGACGGCCCTTCTGAAAGCAGAACGGGTCACCCAGATCGCAGTCATGTCCAGCGTAAGGTTCGAGGCCCCAGAGTGGGTGTTCAGGATTTACTCTGAACGAACTGACGGGTTCGTGCGGGCGCAAATCGCTGAGATCGGCCGAGAGGAAGAGTTGGTGACAGGCTCTGGCGTCACTGACATCCGCCCAACAGCCTCCATCACGAACAGCACACCTCTAGATTGGCTTCTCGGGACGAAGCAAAGTTCTAAACAGGAGCAGAACGA
>JBIKMD010000819.1:0-3316 GCA_044359465.1 Myxococcota bacterium | reverse complement strand
ATCAGATTGCGAATTTTGCTCTCGACGGCCATGGAACCATATTGGAATTGTGCCATGGCGTTGCCGGCAAATTGAGCGCCCGCCATGGGGCCCCCGGTCAAACCGACGAGCGCCCCGCCGATACCGGTGCCAATACCACGACCGCCGCCCATCATCGCGCTGCCAAAGCCGCCCATGCCCATGGTTGCAAGCGCGCCGCCCGTGCCCATGAAGACCGGGTTGTGCGCCATGCTCGGGAACGCGCCGAGCGCGGGATTCATCATCGAGCGGTTCGCGAGCATCGAACCAACCAGGCCGCCGAGACCGCCGCCAAGGGCGCCGCCTGCCAACGCGCCAATTGGTCCGCCCGTCACCATACCGGCGAGCGCGCCAAGACCGGTGCCTGCCATGCTGGCCACCCCGCCGATCAGCGTTGCGCCAAGCGCGCTTGCGCCAAAGCCCATCATGCGTGTGCTTGGATTGGCAGCAGCCACGTAGTTCGCGAGCTCGCCGCCGCTACGAAGCAAACCGCCGTTCATGATGAGGTGGTTGTTGAGGTCTGTCGCGAGCGCCGCCGTTTGTGCTGCGCTCATGCTGAAGCCTTGGCGCCCCAGCTGCGCCGCCGCTTCGCTCGCGAGCTTGTCTGGATTCATCTGCCACATGCCGCCAGCGGCAATGAAGTTTTTGCTCAGCTCGTCGGTGCGCGTGGCATGCAGGCCCTCCCACGTTTGACCGGATTGCAAACGGTAGCCTTGCGCTTTGAGCTGCTCGATTTCACGACCGGCAAGGGCCGATGGCGAGTTAGACAGCGACACGCATTCGTCAGCACCAGGAGGAACTTCAGGATTGACGGCACCATCACGCATGCGGGTGCCAGTCACCGGAGCGTCGAGTTTGATGCCGGCGGCGGGCTTGTAAAGGCCCTTACCGAGAGCGTCGTTGATAGCTTGAAACGAGGGCGCTGGAGCCGGAGCGGCTGGATCGGAAGCTGCGCCTCTTTCGACGGCTTGGCGAGTAGGTGCGTCTAGTGATTCTAGACTCTCGGTTGGGGTCTGGGTGTCACCCGCTGCGGCGACCGTACGCGACTCACCAACGTTCGGCACTTGCGCATCCGCCGCACGAACGATGCCCTCTTTTTCTAGACGATCGACTTCGCGGAGCTGCGTTTCAATGTCGCCGGAGCGAATGTTCTTGGCCATGCGCTCGGCGGACGCCATGTCCAAACCACCGGGGAATTCTTTCACTAATTTGATGAGCGAGGGCGCTGAACCGGAAATTGGTGCCACGAGGGCCTCCTTCAATATGTACCCCGGAACCACTCCGGGGTCACTTTGGCTTACACATACCCACCCAGAATGAAGCGGGTTAAGTAAACCGTGCCTGGGATTGGAAGTATCCGCACCTCTTCTGTTCCAGTTTCCTCCTCGGCTCCAACTTTGAGACATATTGCGTAGTGAGATTTATTTTCGCGGATGTGCTACGGCGGCGGCGTTGTGATTGAGCAAAGCCTTCAATTGACCGAGATTTTCATGTCCCTGCAGGGTGAAAGCCGCTTTGCGGGCCTGCCTTGCGCCTTCGTCCGTTTGACCGGATGCAACTTGCGCTGCACCTGGTGTGACACCACCTATTCGTTCCACGGCGGCGGCAAGCAGTCGCTGGATGCCATCGTGCAAAAAGTGGAGTCTTACGGCTTTAAGCGCGTCGAAATCACGGGCGGCGAGCCACTGCTGCAAGCGAACGTGTATCCGCTCATGCAGCGCTTTTTGGACCTTGGTTACGAAGTGCTGCTCGAGACGAGCGGCTCTGTGTCGATTGCCGACGTCCCTACCAGCGTCTGCCGCGTGGTAGACGTGAAGTGCCCAAAAAGCGGCGAAGAAGGCCGCTTCCATCCGGGCAACTACAAAGCGCTCACGCCGCATGATGAGGTGAAGTTCGTCGTACAAGACCGCGAAGATTTCGCCTACGCCTGCAAAGTCGTGCGCGAAAAGCTGCCCGCTGGCATCCCCTACTCGTTCTCACCAGTGCACGGTGTGCTGCACCCCAAAGAGCTTGCGGCGTGGATGATCGAAGAGAAGCTCGATGGCCGGCTCAATCTGCAGCTCCATAAGTACCTATGGGGCAATGAGCCGGGCCGATGAAGCCCATTGCGGTTTGTCTCGTCTCGGGCGGCATGGACTCCGCCGTGTGCGCTGCCATCGCTGCACGTGATCACACGGTTGCGTTTCTCCACGCCAACTATGGTCAACGCACGGAACCCAAAGAGCTCGCAGCGTTTCACGCGCTCGCTGACCACTACCAGGCGGCTGGGCGCCTCGTCGTCGACTTCGAGCACCTCAAAGTCATTGGCGGCACTTCGCTGCTGCGTGATGGCCCAGCCGTTCCTACGGGCGCGCCGGGTGGCGGAATTCCTTCGACCTACGTTCCCTTTCGTAATGGTTTGCTGCTCAGTACCGCTGCGGCCTGGGCCGAGGTGCTCGGCGCTACCAAGATCTTTTTTGGCGCCGTGGAGCAGGACTCGTCCGGTTATCCTGATTGCCGTGAGTCGTTCATTGCAGCCATGAGCGTCGCGATAAATGAAGGGACCAAACCAGACACGAGGCTCAGCATCGAAGCGCCACTCGTACGCTTGTCCAAAGGGCAAATCGTACGCAAAGGCGCCGAGCTAGGTGTTCCGTTTGCGCTGACCTGGAGCTGCTACACGGGGAATGAGCGCGCCTGCGGCCACTGCGAATCGTGCCATTTGCGACTGAAGGGTTTTGCCGAAGCCGGCCTCGCAGACCCCATCCCCTACGCCTAACGCGCCTCAAATCTTTGCGCCGAGCGCAGACTCGGGCATCAAGAACGCTACTTTGGGTCGGGGGGCCGCCCAAGGTCGCAGGAGAGGTAGTGAAGGCACCTGACACACCGGTCAATGAATATGCTCGGCTTGCGGCGCTTGAGCGTTACGCTGTCTTGGACACCCCCGCCGAGCCCTCGTTTGACGTGTTGACCTCGCTTGCCGGGGAGGTTCTCGATGTTCCAATCGCGCTAGTCTCCTTTCTGGATTCGCAAAGGCAGTGGTTCAAAGCGCGGCGAGGTTTAGACGCCATCCAGATTTCGCGTGAGGTTTCATTTTGCGGGCACCTAGTGGCGCAACAAGGTCCACTCATCGTGACCGATGCCCACACGGATGAACGCTTTCGCAACAACCCGCTCGTCACAGGCGAGCCTCGAGTGCGTTTCTATGCCGGCGTGCCGCTACGCACCCCCGACGGTTTCGTGATTGGGAGCCTCAGCGCCATCGACCGTGTCGCACGCGAGCCAACACGCAAACAGCTCGACGTACTCGCGGTGCTTG
>JBIKMD010000818.1:0-3318 GCA_044359465.1 Myxococcota bacterium | reverse complement strand
AAAAAGCAAGATCAGCGTCGCGGCCAGACTGATGCGACTTCGAATAGGGCCGAATGGATCCGCCCTGCGCACGTGAGAGATCGCCGACGCCGAGCGGAGGCGAGCCGGGAACGCTCCCTTGCACGAGCGCGCCCGCACGCATCAGCGCTCGCACGAGTCGCGGCGCCGCGTAGTTGAGGCAACGCGCTGCATGTCGCTCGGGCAAGACGCGCGCAAAAGGAGAATCAACCAGCGCCACGGCGCCTGCCAAGCTGCCGCGCGAAGGCCGACCGAGCGACAAGCTCAACGAGGGTGACGCCACCTCGTCATCACAGAAGGACGGCGCTGCCGAAGCGGTCGAGCAAAAGAAGAGCGCGAGAAGAAACGCCGCCACCACAACCCACTTGATCGAGCCGACCGCCATGCGAGCCGAGGATGCGTCACAAGGCAATTGCACGCAAACGAATTCGACGCAGCCGGCGGCGCATTGGCAAGCGCCTCAATCGAGCGCTCCGATTGTCGAGCCAAGTCGATCGGACGCAATCGCTGTGAATCGCTGTCGCCGTGGCACGGTCTTTGCTGACTGCGGCGGTAGGAGGCAGCAAATGAAAATCAAAGACGTAATGACGACGGATGTGGCTTGGATTGGGGCAGACTCGAACGCCAGCGAGGCGGCTCGGATCATGTGGGAGCACGACTGCGGCTGCGTGCCGGTGGTCGACAGCGACGGCATGATTACCGGCATCGTCACTGACCGCGACGTCTGCATGGCCGCGTACACGCAAGGGCTCGAGCTCGCACGCATCCCGGTGAGCGCCGTCATGGCCAAGCAAGTGATCACCTGCAAGACCGAGGATACGAGCGCCGAAGCGCTCACCCTCATGCGCCTGCACCAAGTGCGCCGGCTGCCGGTCCTCGATGCCGAGGGCCGCATCGTCGGGCTCGTGTCGCTCAATGATCTTGTACGCCGCACGCAGTATCGCGGCAACAGCAGGGCCGATATCAGGGCTACGGAGCTCGCCGAAACGTTGGCCGAGATCTGTCATCCACGCTCGCCGGTCCCGGCCGTTCTCCACGTAGCTTGACGCGCGTCACCGCTAGGTAGCCCCGCCTCACCACTTGGTGACGCATCGAGTGCGCGACCCACGAAAAACGCCTGGCAGCACTTTTGCAGACGGTGTGAACACTGGAGGTTTCAATATCATGCACCCAAACACCGCGCGCTTGTTTCCCGGCTGGGCGGCCAAGATCCTGTTCCTGCTGGATGCGATGTCGCTGGTCGCGATCACCTCACTCGGCGATCCGTCCGCTTCGGCGGGAATGAACATGGCGTCCGCTGCGCTCCTGCTCCTGTCTTGGTTCACGCTCGCGACGCTCGCCCACGGCTATGATCACACGCTGCCGCTGCGGAGCATGCTCGCGCGGCTGGTGGCGGCGATCGGAGCGACAGCGTTGGTGATGGACGCTGCCGCGGCGTTGTTCCCGGCGCTGTTCGTCGGGGTCCGCCCTTCGATCGTCGTGATGATCGCAGGCCCGATGATCCTGGCGTTGCGCTTCACCAACCTTGCAGCGCATGCGAGCGCCGCTGCGAAGACGCGGGTTCTGGTGGTCGGTCGAGCGGCGGAGCAATGGCTGCGCGGCCTGGAGGCGAAGCACATCCTCGTGGGCGAGCTCGAGATGATGAGCGAGGCCGCGCTGCAAGAAGCGCTGCTCGCAGACCCCATCGAAGAAGTCTATGTTGCCGCCGGGGCGCCAGCCGAAGTGGTGCGCGCAGTCGTCGCTGTGTGCGAGCGCATGGGCGTACCGTTCGCGTTGCAGCTTCATGAGCCGCAGGTTTCGCGCGCGCGCCTCCGGAGCGGATCGGCCGGCACCTGCCGTCACTACGTGATCGTCGAGCCCAAGGACGCCCAAAAGGCGCTCAAGAGAATCTTCGACGTGTTCGCGTCTGGGTTCGCGTTGCTCGTGCTTTCGCCGCTGCTCTTGACCGTCGCGTTGCTGATCAAGCTCGGATCGAGGGGGCCGGTGCTGTTCAAGCAAACGCGCGTCGGGCTGCACGGCCGCCGGTTCTCGATGCTCAAATTTCGTTCGATGGTCATCAATGCCGAAGCGATGCGCGCGCAGCTAGAGAAGCAAAACGAGCAGAGCGGCCCTGTCTTCAAAATGAAGCACGACCCGCGCGTGACCGCGGTTGGGCGCTTCATCCGAAAGTTCAGCATCGACGAGCTGCCGCAGCTGGTGAACATTCTGCTTGGAGACATGAGCGTCGTTGGTCCGCGGCCGCCGCTCGTGGCCGAGGTGAAGAAGTACGAGCCATGGCAACGCCGCCGGCTAAGCGTGCCTCCGGGGCTCACGTGCATCTGGCAGGTCAGCGGCCGCAACCAAATCAGCTTTGAAGACTGGATGCGCCTCGACATTCGCTACATCGACGAGTGGAGCTTCTGGCTCGACCTGACTCTGATCGCAGCGACGGTGCCGGTCGTGGTGACAGGACGCGGCGCTAGTTGAGCCCTCCATCTGTCTGACGGTGCAGCACTTGCTCATCTCAAATTCAAGGAGACAACAGATGCAATTGTTCGATCTGAAGCTCAGCTTCACGACGTTACGAGGACTACTTGCCGCGGCGCTGCGACGATCGACGCGACGGTCAGCAAAGCGCAAATTTATGCGATTGCGGCCGCCGCTCCAGGCGTGACCATCAGCTTATCGTTCTGACCCAGCTTCTTCCTTCATCGTTCAGGAGCGAACCCATGACTATGACAGGCGATATCACAATCACGTTAGCCGGTGCCCGGGGTGTCGATGCGCGAATCGGTGCGCACGTCGTGCGTACGGATCTATTTCTCGCGAGCGCCGTCGCAAAAGGTGCCCAATGATATCGACCTGGATTCTCGTAGCGAACAAGGCGCGCGCAGTGGTGCTGACCGTGAGCTCCGTGCGCGAACGGCCGACGATCGTCGAAGTGATCGACCACCCGGAAGGGCGCTTGCTCGAAAGCGAAATGAAGAGCGACCGCCCGGGCCAATCGTTCGATAGCCGGGGCGTGGCGAGGCACTCACTCCAACCAAAAGAAAGCCCGAGCAAACACGAGACCCGCGCTTTCGCACGAAGCCTCGCGTTCATGCTCGACGCTGCCGCGGATACCGGCAAGTTCGATCAGCTGGTCCTCGTGTGTGCGCATGAGCTCCTCGGTGAGCTGCGGAACGCGCTGCACGTTCAAGTCTCTGCGCGGGTGGTGCTCGAGGTTGCGAAGGACATCGCCAAGTGGTCCAATCCAGAGATCGTCGCCGCCGTCCGCAAGATCCTCGATGAAGAAGGCCAGCTCGACATGCACCGGCACTG
>JBIKMD010000817.1:0-3322 GCA_044359465.1 Myxococcota bacterium | reverse complement strand
GCCATTTGCACGATCCAAGACATCGAGCGGTCTTGCCGCGTCGCTTCATCTTGAATTTCTTTCAACATGTCTTCAGGAAAATACAGCGACTGCTTACGCTTGTCCGTTTGACTCATGGGAACCGGTGTAACCGCACACCTGTGTGTCGTCAAATGTGTTTGCAGCTCAGCGTCACCACACGGGGTCGCCGCCGCTACAAATCACTTCAAAATCATCCAATGTACGAGCACCACGAGCGCAATGGCACCAAGAAGTAGCAATGGGCGCCACCACTGGTCATCAGAGGCCTCCGCACGTGTTGCCTTCACGACTTGCAATGGCACCACTTCGGAAACGTAGCTCTCACTGGGAGAAGAACTTCGCTGCGGAGAAAAACGCATACCGACATTGTGCTACATCAACGCACAGGCCCAAAAAATTTTGCTGAAGAAAGCGAAACGCACCGCGTCCAGAATCCCGTGACGACGCTATCCACCGCAACAAGCACAGTTTTCTCGCGATAAAGCACGCACGTGTTAGTTTACCCATCTATGATCTCTCGTCCGCTGCTTTGGGTGACGTTGGTCGCCGCTCTGCCACATGCAGCTCTCGCTTCCCCACTCACGGACAAACAACTCAGCACGCTGAGTGCGCTCGTGGAGCGTAAGCAGTTCCCGAACGCCGAGGCACTCGCCAAAGCGATTCCGGACGCGCTGCTGAGTGACGACGATCGCAGCAAGCGCGATGCCCTGCTCGCACGTGTTTACATTGCGACCAAACGCCCGAACAAAGCAGAGCCGCTGCTCATGCGGCTCATCGACAAAGATCCCGCCGTCGCAGACAAACATCTTTTTGAGCTCGGCAAATTGCGTCTCGAACGCAACGACTACGAAGCAGCCCTGAGCGCGCTCGAAGGCGTCGACAGCGAAGGGATCTACGCAGAACCCGCTTCCGTATTTCGCGTGCAAGCGCTGCTCGCGCTCGGAAAGGCGGACCAAGCGTTCGCGCAGTGTAAGGACAGCGAGCGTCCTTTGGATACACAAAGTGCGGAGCGTTTGCTGGCGTGCGGACGTGCGGCGCTCGCCATGAGCAACGTGGAGATGGCGCAGCACAAACTGCGCTACATCGTGCGCCACTTCTCAAAACGAGAGGAAGCGAGCGCGGCGACCTATCTGCTCATGCGTTCGGTGGAAGGTTACGCCAAGCAGCACAAACAAGCAGACGATTTGTTTGCCCAAGCGGAACAACAACTCAAGCGGCGCAAGTTCGAAGCTGCGACCAAGCTCTACGTGCAATCACTCGCTGCATCCAAAGACGTGCTTGCGAGCGGCGAAGCGCGCTATCGTATGGCCGACATTGACGAGCGTGAGCAGCAATTCAAACGCGCGCTCGAAGGCTACATTGAAGCAGCGGACTTTGCCCCCTCCACCGAGATTTCCTCAAAGGCGCTGTTTGCCGCTGGCGGCCTCGCCACGCGCATGAAGAACCTCACGCTCGCGCAAAGCTTGTATCAACGGCTTCTGGTCGAGCATCCGCTGACCGAAGGCCGCGACGAAGCGCTCTTCGGGCTTGGCTTTGCAGCCTATCTTGGACACGACTACGAAGCCGCAAAACAGTTTCTCTCGACCTTGCTCACGCTCGACATGAAACGCACGGAAAAACAACGTGCGCGCTACTGGTACGGCCGCACGCTCGAGGCCACTGCGCAACCAGAGCTCTCACAAATCACTTACTCCGAGATCCTGCGCGACGATCCCGTTGGCTATTACGCTGTGCGCGCTGATGAACGTTTGACCACCTTGAATTTGCAGAAGCTCGATTTGCCATTCGAGGCGGAGAAAAAAGCCGAAGCCCCATCGCGCGTGAAGACGTTGATCGCGCGCGCAATCGCATTCGCCAAGCGCTCGTTCCGCCAAGAGGGTTTGCAGCTTCTGAACAAAATTGCACGTGGCAGAATCCCCACACACGAAGACGCGATTGCCCTGCGTGATGGGTTCCTCCTGCTCGGCGAAACGCTCAAGGCTGACATCGTTCTCACGCTTTGGCGTTATGACCATTTGGCGGAGCTCAGCGTGGAAGATCGCGTGAACACGCTGCGCTCGCGCCATCCCCTACACTTCTCTGCCATCATTGAAGCCAATGCCAAGCTGAAAGGCCTCAAGCCGCACGACGTGTTTGCCATCATTCGCCAAGAGAGCCGCTTCATTGTGACAGCGCGCTCGCCGGTAGGTGCGCGCGGCCTCATGCAATTGATGCCGCCGACGGCCCAAGAAATGGCACGCGCCACAAAAATCCGCTTCTCGGGCAGCAATAGCTTGTTTCAACCCGAGCTCAACGTGAAGCTCGGCACCACCTATCTGTCATGGTTGATGAAGCGCTATGAACGCAAAGAGTTCGCGTTTGCGGCTTACAATGCAGGCCCGGGTAACCTCGGACGCTGGCTTGGGTTGTTTGGCGACCTACCGGTCGACGTCTTCTGCGAGCTCATCCCCTTTGATGAAACCCGCGAATACGTGCACCGCGTCGTGGGCTACGCCCGGGGTTACGAGCTCATTGGCGGCTTCAAGTACGGTTCACTTTGAGCCAATTTAGTGCGCTAAGGTCTTTACAGGACCAGTTTGGTCCGATTAAGCTCCGTTTATTATGGAACTCCATCGCGAGACGCATGAGCATCCAGCCGCCCCCGAGGCTGCTGCCCCAGATTTCCTCATTAAACTGACCGAAAAAGCGGTCGAGATGGTCAAAGAAGCAATCAAGAGTGAGACAGGTCTGAAAGCAACAGCGGCCCTGCGAGTGTTCGTCGAAGGCGGCGGTTGTTCAGGCTACAAATACGGCCTGGACTTCGACGAAAACGAAGCGGGCGACGACGATCTCATCTTTGCGCAAGACGGCGTGAACATCTTCATCGACCAGTATAGCGGCGCTTACCTCCGCGGTACTGTCATCGACTATGTTTCCGGTCTCAACGGCGCAGGCTTCAAATTCCTCAATCCAAACGCCCAACGCACCTGCGGCTGTGGGTCGTCGTTCTCAGCCTAAGTCCGCCGGAGGGTGGTTATTGCAACCAACCCCCTCTCTAAGTGTGTACGGCTGAAAGAAGTCCTGTAGACTAGGGCTCAACGGAGACCTACACATGCCAAGCGTATCAGGCGCGAGCGGAAGTAACGAAGCCAGCCAAATCCAGAGCCAGCAGCAAACAGAAGACATTGCCGCGCAGAAGAAGCTTGATGCGGCGCAGCTCGACCAACAGACGGTCCAACAAAACGACCAAGCCCAGCAACTCATGGGGCAGCAGTCGGCGCAGCAATCCATGCTGCCGCAGCAGCTCGCGGGCTTAGACGGC
>JBIKMD010000816.1:0-3325 GCA_044359465.1 Myxococcota bacterium | reverse complement strand
ATGACAACGAAGCCGAGGCGTTGATCATTGGAGAGTCTGGCGAAGCTGTCGCGAAAGTTCCAACGTTGATGACTCAGGCGCTCGGCGACGCACTCGAGCCCGGCGCTACTGCGGAGCTTGCAGCGCTGTTTCCCGAAGGCTGGGGTAACGCCGGTCGCGAGTCGGGTAGTGTGTGGATCACCTTGAGTGGCGCAGATCTCTACGAAACCAAACGTGTTGAGCATTCGGGTCGTACGTTGGTGCATCATTTTGAGATCGAGAAACGCTTTGGCAGTGTGGTCTACGCTTCGATTGCCTACCCAACCGCGAGTGGCCGCTGGGATGAACGCACGGCGGCATTTCGCATTGTGCCAAAAACGCGTGTGCTCAATGTGCACGTTGAACCCGGCAAAGCAGAAGTGTCACCCCTCGCCGAACAAACCATCACGCTTCACGTCACGAATGCAGAAGGTGAAGGCGTGCAGGCGTCGGTCTCGCTAGGTGTAGTCGATAAGGCCGTTTACGCTCTGCAGGCCGAGTTTCGCCCGAATGTGGTGGACTTCTTCTACCCAGTGGGCCGCAACAATGTGAGCAGTTTCTATTCAATGGAATTTCAGGGCTACGGCTACGGCGAATACTTGGCGCGCATGAAGCTGGGTCTGCGGCCATACGAGTTCGCTGCCGTGAAACCACCTTCGCGTAAGTCGAAAGATCTCGATCGCGATACCGCCTATTGGAGCCCGGCGATCGTGACGGGCCGCGACGGTTCGGCAAGCGTCTCGTTCAAGATGCCCTCGAATCAAACTTTGTGGGTCGCGACGGCGGTTGCAGCGGATGCGTCGGGTCGTTTTGGCGAAGGTCGCAGCGAGTTCGCTAGTCGGGGCAACCTGAGTCTCTCGCTCGCGCTTCCGCAGTTCATGCGCGCAGGTGACGAAGCGCAGGGCAGCGTTCGTGTGGCACTTGGGGCGGACGGCAAAGCTGGCCAGAAGGTGAACGTCGAGCTCGCAGCCACGCCCGGTGTGACAGCGTTCAGCAAAGAGATCACGCTCGCAAAAGGTGACGAACAAGTGCTTCCCGTGACGGTGAAGGCCACGGAGACCGGCGCCTTGTCTGCGCAGCTCAAAGCAAGCTTTGGCAGCGAAGCGCTGCACGACGAGAAGTGGCTCGCGGTGCGTCCGGCCGCGATCGAAGAGAAGCTCGCGGTGAGTGCTTACGGCGGTGGCGAGCTCGCCTTGCCGGCTGGCGCGGATCGTTTGCTCGAACCAGCCGAGCTCACGCTCATGCCTGGCTCCGTCGATGCGGCGCTCGCTAGCGTGGAAGAGCTGCTGACCTATCCTTTTGGTTGTCTCGAACAACTCGTGGCCACGACGGTTCCGAACATCGCGCTCTACCATCTGCTGCAAAAGAGCCAAACGCTCGGCAAGCTCGATCCGCAGACGCAGTCGCTCATGCAGCTTGCCCGTTCACGCGCTGTGCAAGGCACCGAACGGATTCTGGCACTGGCTCAAAAAGGCGGCGGTTTCACCTGGTTTTCTGGGTACACAGAAGCCAGCGTGCCTCTCACGCTGATTGCGCTCGATGGCTTGTCTTATGCCGTGGACGCAGGCGTGCTCAGCAAAGAAACGCCTGCCATCGTCGAGAGCGCCAAGTGGTTAGGAGACGCACCGGAGCTTCCATTCGCGCTCGATGCCACACGCGCCTATGTTCTGGCGCGGATCGACGGAACGAAAGCCGCGCCGCGTGTGCGTCAGCTCGTAGACAAAGTGGAGCCCACGAATGATCTCTATTCGCTAGCGATCACCGCGCTCGCAGCAAACGCAGCAGGCATTGCGACCGAGCCGGGTTTGAAAGACCGACTAGCGTTGATCGTAGGCAAGAGCCGCCAACTCCTCACGCAGAATGCCGCGTACACGGACTCAGCGTTCTATTCGTACCCCATGCGCCAAGTGGGACTCTCGGCCATCGTCGCGCATGCCTCGAGTGGCACCATGACCGATGCCGATCTCAAAGATGCGCGTAAGCGCTTCGTCCAAGCGCTGGTGTCTGCCGATCTCTCCACCTTCGATCGCAGCACCTTGTTGCTGCACCATCTCTGGCTCATGGAAAAAGAGGCTCAGACGATGAAGGCGATGACCCCGCCATCGATCGAGGTCAAAGGCGGCACGGCTGTGCTCAGCGCCAAAGGGTTTGGCATGAGCGCGGTGCTACCCAAGTCTGCGACGAGCGTGAAGGTAGGAAGCTTCGACGGTGTGGCCATGCTCGAAGGCCGTGCTGCGACGCCCTTTGCTTCGGTGCAGCCAGTGTCTGAAGGCATGAGCATCACGCGCACCTACTATTTGCTGCGCGATCAGGGCCGCAAGAAGCTCACGGATGGGGATACGCTCAAGGTGGGAGATGAAGTCTTCGTCGAGCTCGAGCTCAACGCGCAAGGCGCAGAGAAGTTCAAAACGCTTCGCTCTGCGTACTACGTTGTGGAAGATGGCGTGCCAGCCGGCTTCGTCGTGCTCTCCGAAGACAAGATCTATCGTGCGGCGCCGTATGGCTTGCCGCTGTCTCACGAAGCGTTGAAACAGCGCGCCTTCACGCCAGAAAAGGCCACGTTCTTCTTTGAGGAACCCGCCTTTTGGAGTGAGTCTCCTCGCTTGATCGGTTATGTGATGCGCGCGCAATTTGCCGGAAAATTCAGCGCGCCGCCCGCGACGATTACAGACATGTACGCCGCGAAACTGCATGGCCGCACGAAAGCGTCGTCGTTCACGATTCAGTGAGTCTCTTCCTGCTACTCACTGCGTTCGATTGGCGCGGCGCAGAGGCGTTACGCACAGCGATCGAGCGTGACGCCACCGCGCACTACACAAAGCTCACGCAGCAGTTCGAGCAAGTGACCGGCGGCAAAGCACCGCTCCCTCCTACCGTGATGATTGAAGAGGGCGGACTAAGCTCGAAGCATGCGGGCCGCGCTGCCTTGGGGCGTATTCGCATTCGGTCGTCACAACCCTTCGCGCTGACCCATGAAGTGGCGCACCAAGTGCTTCTGACGGTGTGTCCGCAAGCAAGCGCAGATCATTTGTTTCACGAAGCTTACGCCGTGAGCACTAGTGGTGAGCTCGATGCCTGGATCGATGACGGTTATGTCTCGTCCACCAAAGCGGCATCATTGGTTGCCTCAGGCGATCTCGATTCAGAGCAAGCGCGGCGTGCGCTCGTTCGTTTGGTGACAGATGGCGCACGGCCAAATGCTTTGCCGCTCTCGATCGAACGTAGGCTCAAACGCTGCGCGAGCGGCGAGCGCTGGACGCCCATGTCCGTCGTAGAGCTCTCGGCGCCTGCGCAGCCTCTGACTAGC